>DBGFNI010000030.1:0-7244 GCA_048527645.1 Eubacteriales bacterium
AGCGTATGAAACAGAGAGGAGCGGATATGCAATGCATAAAGCGGCGGGAGAAAAAAGAAAGAAACATTCGGCGAGAAAAATGTTGAACCGCGGGGGAAAAGCACTGTTTTGCAAAGACCTGTTCCAGGATGCCGCGGCAGTGGGGATCGGATCGTTTTTGTATGCGATGTCGTTCAACGCGTTTTTGCTGCCGGGCAACATTGTTTTGGGGGGCGTGTCCGGCGTGGCGGTCGCGGCGCAGCATGCCTGGGGGGTAAATCCCGGCGGCGTGATTTTGCTGTTGAACATTCCGCTGTTTTGCCTGAGTTGGTTTACCTACGGGTTCCGCTTTTGTCTGCGCGCCCTGATCGGAACCGTTTCGACCGCGGCGGCAATCGAGGTGCTGACATTTTTCCCTGTGACGCTGACCGATCCCCTGCTTTGCTGTGTGTTCGGCGCGGTGGTGATGGGAATCGGCACGGGGATTCTGTTCAGCCGCGGGTTTACCACAGGGGGAACGGATCATCTGGTGTGGTTTTTGCGGAGACGCTTTCCGGGAATTTCCATGGGGAACACGGTGTTGCTGGTGGACGCTGCGGTTGTGCTGATCAGCGCGTGGCTGATGGGCAGCTATGAGAGCATTTTCTATTCCGCGCTGGGCATTTTTGTGTTCAGTTATGTTGTGCAGCTGGTGCAAAACGGGGCGCACGGGGGTGAGATGGTGTGGATTGTTTCCCCCTGTGCCCGGGCAATCGCCGACAGGATATGCCGCGAGCTGCAAAGAGGGGTCACGATGGTGCAGGGGCGCGGCTTTTACAGCGGAAAAGCGGGGGAGATGGTGCTCTGCGCGATCCGGAAAAATGAGTTTTATCAGATTCGCCGGATCGTGCGGGAGTGCGATGCCGGCGCGTTTGTCATCGTGCTGGATGTGACGCAGGTGTTCGGCCTGGGCTTTGAGACGCCGGGGGGCGATCTGCCCGCGGCAAAGGACGGGCGGGACAGGAAAAGGGGATCGGCGGATCACGGAAAATAATAGCAAAAAAGGTTTACAAAGCCATTGAAATGTGCTATAATATTTCTATCTTTCATTAATATGGAGTCTCTGTGCCGCGCTGTCGGGAAAAGACCGGCGAAAAAACGCTCCGGCCGTCTGCAAGGCATAGCGAGGGAAGAATGAGTGAAACGCAATGAATCAAGCAAACAAAGAACCCGATAAGCTGTATCATACCCCGCCGGCGACCCGCGCGGTGCTGTTGCTTTGCGCGGTTATTTTCCCCGCTGTGATGATGAAGACGGGGTCGGCGGCGTTCGGCGGAATTCTGTTTTTGCTGACGGTTGCTTTGCAGGCGCTGCTTTTTTTGCTGACGGAGCAGCCGGCGGTTTTTCTGACCGCGTTGCCCGCCTATTTGCTCGGCAGGCTTCTGACAGGATCGTTTTTAGAGCCGCTGACGGTGTTTGCCATTGCCGCCGCCGCGTTCGCGGTTGCTGCGGCGATGCGGCGCGGGAAAGGAAAAACCTCCGCCGTGCTGTACACCTCGGTGACGTTGGGGGTTTCGCTGGGTATCATCGCCGCCGCGATGCTGTTTGCAAAGCACGGCAGGTTCAGCCCGGCTTTGCTTGAACAGATCGGAAACGATTGGTTTGACCGCCTGCGGCAGCAGATGCTGGAGATGATCGCGCAGATACAGCAAAGCCCTGCGGCGCAGCAATTGACGGCGAACGGCGGAGCCGCTTTTCCGGATGCGGAAACCGTTGATCAGAGCATTATCTATATGAAATGGATTGTGCTCGGGCTGATGGTGGACGCCGTGACGCTTCTCTCTTATCTGTGCGTCTCCCTGACGCAGTGTCTCACCGGGCTTTTGCACTGCCCGATGCTGATTCGCGCACAGCGCTTTGAAATCACGGTGAGCCGCGGAGCGGGACTTTTGTACTGCGGCTCGTATGTGGTGCCGATGCTTTCCGAATCTCGCATTGCTACCATCGCGGCGCTGAATATGATTGTGATCCTTGCGCCCGGGCTGTTTGTCGCAGGATGCAGTCAGGTGAAACGGATGCTGCTTTCCGCACGGCGCAGCCGGAGCAGAGTGTTTCTGGTTTTGCTGCTGGTGTTTTCTTTGCTGTATAATGTCGTGTTGTTTGTCAATTTTGTGATTTTGGTTGCGGTGTGGCATTGCTTTTTGCCGAAAAAGGCAGGGAAAGCGTGAACCGTTCGTTTTGAGAGGAGAGAAATCCGATGTATCGTTCCGGCAAGCTCCTGTTTTGGGAGAGTGTGGTTTTGTCTGTTCTGTTCAGCGCGGCGCTCGGCGCGGCGCTGCAGCTCAGCGGAAGAGGGCACTGGTGGTATTGCCTGCCGCTGTGCGCCGTTTTGGTGCTGATCAATCTTTTGCTGTGCTTTCGACCCTTCGGCGGCCGCGCGCGGGGGGACGAAATGGAGGAGCAGATTTCCAAAAATCTGACGCTGAAATTTCTCGCGATGATTTACATGCCCGTGGCGGTTTGCGACAAGGACGGAAAAGTGGTGTGGAGCAACGGTGCGGCAAAGAAGCTTTTTGCCGATCCCAACGATGTGCGCGACCGCTTTCTCGATCAGCTGACCTCGGTAAATCTGGAAACAGTGCTCGGGGATGACGGTGAGCAGGGCGCTTTGGCTACGATTGCCGCGGAGGATGCTGCGCCCGGACGGGAAAACGCGGTGTTCCGGATTCGCGCGTATCCGCTCGGGAGCGGAAAATATTCCTACTATATCACGTTTTGGAACGACAAGACGGATCTTGCCGCAGCGCGCCGGGAAATGCTGGATCGCAGCATTGCGGTTGCCTACATCATGATCGATAATCTGGATGAACTGGAGCAGTACGTCAAGGACGACTACCGCTATGTGGCGGCGCAGGTGGACAAAATCATCAAGGATTTTGCACAGCGCGCGGGCGGCGTGCTCAAGGAATATGAGAAGGACAGATATCTGATGCTGTTTGAAAAACGGTGGCTGGATGAAATGACGGCGGACCGCTTTTCCGTTTTGGATCAGGTGCGGCAGATTCACGCGGGAGAGAGCAACATCCCCGTGACGCTGTCCATGGGTGTTGCCCATTTCGACGGCAGTCTGCCGGAAAAAGAGGCAATGGCGAAAGCCGCGCTGGATACCGCGCTGCAGCGCGGCGGCGACCAGGCGGTGTATCGCGACGGCAAGGAGATTTACTATTTCGGCGGCAGAACCAAAACCATGCAAAAACGCACCAAGGTGCGCTCCCGCGTGGTGGCGGGAGAGCTGGCGGAACTGCTGCAGGCGGCGTCCAATGTCATCGTGATGGGGCATGCCAACGCCGATCACGACTCGATTGCTTCCTGCGTGGCGGCGGCGCGCCTTGCCATGCATTACGGCAAAAAGGTGCATATCTGCATCCGGCCGGTCAACTCCAATGTGGAGATCTGCGTCCGCGCGCTAGGGCAGAGCGAAGTATATCAGCAGTTGTTTGTGGAGCCGTCCCGCGCGGTGGATCTGGTGCGGGCGGACACACTGCTGATCATCAATGACGTCAACAACGAGCGGACCTTTGAGGCGCCGGAGCTGTATGAGAACATCAAAACCGTCGCGGTGATCGACCACCACCGCAAAACAGCAGAATTCCGCTATCCGCCCCGCGTGGCGTACATCGACCCCTCTGCGTCCTCGGCAAGCGAGCTGTGGGCGGAAATTCTGGAGCAGCTGCTGCCGGTGGGGGCGCTGCCGGAAAAGGAGGCAGAGCTTCTGCTGGCGGGAATTTTGCTGGACACCAACGATTTCACCAGAAATTCCGGCGTGCGGACCTTCGCTGTCGCCCAGTATCTGCGCACGGAGGGCGGCAACACCGCCAATGCAAAGCAGCTGTTCCGCCTTTCTATGGAGGACTATCTGCGGCAGGCAAACTATCAGACCAATGTCTCGCTGTACCGCGGCAACATCGCGCTGACGGTGCGGCGGGGAGAGGGAGAAAACATGCAGGACCGCATTGCGGCGGCAAAGGCGGCGGATCAGCTGCTGGAAATATCCGACGTCAACGCGGCGTTTGCGCTGTTGCAGATTGATCACACGGTATACATTTCCGCCCGCAGCGACGGGACGGTCAACGTGCAGCTGATTCTGGAATCGTTGGGCGGCGGCGGTCACTATGATGTGGCGGGCGCGCAGTTGTCGGATACCGGCACGGAGGCGGCTGTGGCAATGCTCAAGGCGGGCATTGACGCATATTTTGATCAGGACAGATAAGAAAAGGAGTATACGAAAATGAAGGTTGTATTGTTACAGGATGTGAAGGGGCAGGGGAAAAAAGGAGACATTGTCAACGTGTCCGACGGATACGCACGCAATTTTCTCTTCCCTAAAAAGCTGGCTGCCGTGGCAGACGCCCGCGCAATCAATGATTTGAAGGGCAAGGAAGACTCCAGACTGCATAAGATCGAGGTGGAAAAGCAGCAGGCAAGAGATACCGCCGAAAAGCTCTCCCGGATCAAGGTGCAGCTCACGGCGCAGGCCGGAACGGACGGCAGACTGTACGGGTCTGTCACCTCCAAGGAGATTGTGCAGGCACTCAAGGAGCAGCACGATATAACGGTGGATAAGCGCAAGGTCGTGATGCCGGAGCCGGTGAAAGCCTTTGGTACCTATGTTTTCGAGGTGAAACTGTACCCTGAAATTCCCGGAAAGCTGACTGTGACCGTCAGCGAAAAATAATCTCTGCGTTCAAGGTTCTGAAAGAAGGAAGACGGACATTATGGATGAATTTGCAGCGAGAAAGCTCCCCTATTCCGCAGAAGCGGAGCAGTCGGTTTTGGGCTGTATTCTGATTGCGCCCGATAAATTCGGCGAGATCACGGGAATTGTATCCAGCGACGATTTTTATCTGGAGGAGCATCAGCAGATCTATCTGGCCATGCAGGATCTGTTTTTGCAGAGCCGGGACATTGATCTGGTCACCCTGGTGGAGACCATGGTGCAAAGGGGTATCTCCGGCGATGCGGAAGAGGCAAAACGGTATATCCGTCTGATCACTGAGGTCACGCCTGCCGCCTCGAATATCAAGGATTACGCAAAAATTGTGCGCGACAAGAGTATTTTGCGCCGCCTGATCTCCGCTTCGGAGGAGATCACCGAGACCGCCTACGCGGAGCAGGGCGAGGTGGAGCATATTCTGGACAGCGCGGAGCAGAAGATTTTTGATATCGCACAAAAAAATGAAACGCGGGATTTTCTGCATATCAAGGATGTTCTGGTGCAGACCTACGAGCATCTGCATCTGCTCAATACCGACAAAGAGGCGGCGCAGGGAATTCCCACCGGCTTCTCCGGCATTGACGAGGTTCTGGTCGGGATGGGAAAGAGCGATCTTGTGCTCATCGGCGCCCGCCCCGGTATGGGTAAAACCTCCTTTGCGCTGAACATCGCCACCAACGTGGCAAAGCGCACCAAAAAGGCCGCCGCCATCTTTTCTCTGGAAATGTCGGCGCAGCAGCTGGTGACGCGTATGCTCTCCTCCGAGGCGCTGGTGAACAGCCGCGCGCTGAGGTCGGGAGAACTGGAGGCGGAGGACTGGAACAAGCTGGCGCAGGCCTCCGCGCAGCTGTCGGAATGTGACGTGCTGATCGATGATACCACCGGCATCACCATCACCGCGATGAAGGCAAAGCTGCGCCGGGTGAAAAATCTCGGCCTTGTGGTGATTGACTATTTGCAGCTGATGCAGAGCGATCGCCGCATTGACAACCGTGTGCAGGAGATCGGAGACATTTCCCGAAATCTGAAGATCCTTGCCAAGGATCTGAACGTGCCGGTGATCGTGTGCGCGCAGCTCTCCCGTGGGCCTGAGTCGAGAACGGATAAGCGGCCGATGCTGTCTGACTTGCGCGATTCCGGTGCGATCGAGCAGGATGCCGATACGGTTATGTTTCTTTACCGGGATGAATATTATGACAAAGATCCGGAAAAGGCAAACACCGCGGAATGTATCGTCGCCAAGAACCGACACGGCTCGACCGGCACGATCGAAATCGGCTGGGAGGGCAGATATACCCGCTTTTTCTCACGGGAAGACCGTCTGCCGGAGCCGCAGTCATGACACCGGAGCACCGTGCGCGGGCGCTGTGTGACCGCGGCGAAGCGGCGATGCGGCAGGTTGACGCGTTGATCGGCGCGCAGGCGCTGTGCGAAAAGCGGGAGCATGTGCTGGTTGCTTTTTCCGGCGGCGCGGATTCTGTTTTTTTGCTGTCGTATTTTTTCATGCGCGGCTACCGTGTGAGCGCGTTTCATGTCAATCACGGCATCCGCCCGGAGGCTGCGGGGGACGAGGCGTTTTGCCGGGAATTCTGCCGGGAACGGAACATTCCCTATGCGTCCGTGCGCTGCGATGTTCCGGCGCTTGCCGCGCAGCGGAAGCTGACCGTGGAGCAGGCGGCACGCCTTGCCAGATACGACGCGATCGGCGCGCATTGCGCGGCCGTCGGCGCGGATTGTGTTGCGACGGCGCATCACGGTGATGACCAGGCGGAGACGCTGATCCTGCGCCTTTTGCGGGGGAGCGGCGCGCAGGGCATGCGCGGCATTCTGCCGCGGCGAGCGATGCAGACACAGGCGGGGCGTATTACACTGATTCGTCCGCTGCTGACGCTGAAAAAAAAGGAAATCCTCGCGGCTTGTGAACAGCTGGACCTACCGTATGTGACGGATGCGACCAATGCAGATACGCAATACACCCGCAATGCTGTGCGAGCGGCAATCGCGCCGCTGCTGGAGCGGCCGGGCAGTGGGGCATACCCGCAGACGCTGCTGCACTTCAGCACGCTGTGCGCGGAGGATGAGGCGTATTTTTCCGAAGTGACAGACGCTTTTCTGGCGCAGCATGCCGGGGGAGACGACGCCTGCCGCTGGGTGGACCGCGGAGCGCTGGCAAAGCAGCACCGTGCGGTGGGAACCAGAATTTTGATCCGGCTGTATCAGGCGGTGACGCAGCAGCAGCGGCGCGCCCGCCCGGAACTGCAGCTTTCCTACCGGCAGGTTGAAGCGATTTACAGCCAAACGGTTTGCTTTTCACATCCCTTTCAATTTTCGCTGCCCCATTCTGTCACATTTTGTTGTTATGATGACCGTGCGGTATTTTATCGCGCGGAAAACGCGCCGAAAACCGAAACGCGCTTTCTGCTGTCGGCGGGGGAAAACCGCCTGTTCGGCGGCTCTGTGATGATTTATATCGGGCAGCCCTCCGCGCAGGAAAAAGCGTCGTATGAAAATA
>DBGFNI010000031.1:0-4437 GCA_048527645.1 Eubacteriales bacterium
CACACGGACGCGGTGCAGGCCGTGGGGCATGTGCCGATTGATGTCGTGGAGCAGAACATTGACATGCTCTCGCTTTCGGCGCATAAATTTCATGGTCCGAAAGGGATTGGTGTGCTGTATGTGCGAAAGGGCATCCCCCTGACAACGCTGATTGAGGGCGGCGCGCAGGAGCGCGGGAAACGTGCCGGAACGGAGAATGTTCCTGCGATTGTGTCAATGGCGACGGCACTGGAAGAGGCTTGCGCGAATATGGAGGACAACGCGCGGTATCTTACGGCGCTGCGGGAGCGTTTGATTGACGGGCTTTCCGCAATTCCGCACGGCGTATTAAATGGGGACCGTGTACAGCGTCTGCCCGGCAATGTAAATTTCTGTTTTGAGGGAATCGAGGGGGAATCCTTGTTGCTGCTGTTGGATGACAAGGGCATCTGTGCATCCTCCGGCTCTGCTTGCACCTCCGGCTCACTGGATCCCAGTCATGTGTTGCTTGCGATCGGCAGACCGCACGAGATTGCCCACGGTTCACTGCGCCTGACGCTGTCGCGGGAGAACACCACGGAGCAGATTGATAAAACCGTTGAGGCGGTTAGAGAGGTTGTGGAATATTTACGCAGCATGTCACCGATCTGGAGAGATTTGGTGAGCGGAAAGAAAGAATTTGTCATTCCATGAGGTGAAAATATGGCTTTATACAGTGAAAAAGTGATGGATCATTTCCGGCATCCGCGAAATGTCGGCGTCATTGAAAACGCGGACGGCGTGGGAGAGGTCGGCAATGCCAAATGCGGCGATATCATGAAAATCTATCTGAAGATCGACAATGATATCATTACAGATGCAAAATTTGAGACCTTCGGGTGCGGCAGTGCAATTGCCTCCAGCTCGATGGCGACCGAACTAATCCGGGGCAAGCCGGTGTCGGAAGCGCTGGAGCTGACCAACCAGGCGGTGGTGGAGGCGCTGGACGGATTGCCCGCGCACAAGATCCACTGCTCGGTGCTTGCGGAGGAGGCAATCAAGCTGGCGCTGAAGGATTATTACGAAAAAAAGGGCATTGCATACGATCAGGCGGCATTTCCGTCGTGCGAAAGCTGCGGACATTGCTGCAGCAAGAATCCGCAGTGAGTATTTCCGCGCAGGCGCTGTGCTTGCACGTGGTAAATGAGGAGAGATTGGTATGATGATTTCAACAAAAGGCCGGTATGCGCTCCGTGTGATGATTGATCTGGCGGAGCATTATTCCGATGCTTATATCCCCATGAAGGACGTGGCAAGCAGACAGGAGCTCTCACTGAAATATATTGAACGGATCATGCCCCTGCTGACCAAGGGGAATCTGGTGCAGGGTGTGCATGGCAAGGGCGGCGGCTACCGCCTGTCAAAAGCGCCGCAGGATTGCACCGTGGGTGAAGTGCTGCGCCTGGCGGAAGGCGATCTTGCGCCGGTGGCGTGTCTGGAGTGCGGCGCACAGCCGTGCGAACGAGCCGCGGAGTGCCGGACGCTGCCGATGTGGAACCGCTTTTATGAGATGCTCAACGCGTATTTTGACGGGATTACGCTTGCGGATCTGATGCAGAACGGACAGACGGATAACTATGTGATCTGACGCATCGCGTCGGTGCTGCGGTTATGCAGTGCGGAACAAACAGAAACGGCTTATCAGCGGCGGGGCATCCCGCCGCTTTTGTTTTGCGCTGCGCGGGGGCTGATTGGAAAAAAATATTGACAATCCCGCGCTATGGGTGGTATAATAAAATATCATGTTGTATTATGCCGGCATAGCAATTGCCGATTCAATCGGAGGTCGTGATCATGAAATGGATGGGACTGAATGAAATTCGTGAAAAATATTTGTCTTTCTTTGAGAGTAAGGGGCATTTGCGTCTGCCCAGCTTTCCGCTGGTGCCGATCAACGATAAATCTCTGCTCTTGATCAATTCCGGCATGGCGCCGATGAAAAAGTATTTCACCGGAGAGGAAGAGCCACCGCGACGTCGGATCTGTACCTGCCAGAAATGCATCCGCACGCCCGATCTTGAGCGGGTGGGAAAGACTGCGCGCCACGGCACCTATTTTGAAATGCTGGGCAACTTTTCCTTCGGCGATTATTTCAAGAACGAGGCCATTCCGTGGGCATGGGAGTTTCTGACCGAGGTGATGGAAATCCCGAAGGATTTGCTCTGGCCGAGTATTTACGAAGAGGATGAAGAAGCGCACGACATCTGGCGCAACGTCATCGGCGTGCCGGAAGAAAAGATTGTCCGGCTCGGAAAAGCGGACAACTTCTGGGAACACGGAACGGGTCCCTGCGGTCCCTGCTCGGAAATCTACTTTGACCGAGGCGAAAAATACGGCTGCGGCTCTCCGGACTGCAAGCCCGGATGCGACTGCGACCGCTTTATGGAAATCTGGAATAATGTCTTCTCTCAGTTTGACAACAAGGGTGACGGCACCTACGAGGAGCTGAAGCAGAAGAATATCGACACCGGCATGGGTCTGGACCGTCTGGCATGCGTCATGCAGGGCGTGGACAATATGTTTGAGGTGGATACCACGCGCAAGATTTTGGACAAGGTGGTGGAAATCTGCGGCAGAGAATACGGTGCGGACGCGGACAGCGATGTGTCAATCCGCGTGATTACGGACCATGTCCGCGGCGCGACATTCATGATTTGTGACGGTGTGGTGCCCTCCAATGAGGGACGCGGATATGTGCTGCGTCGCATCCTGCGGCGTGCGGCGCGTCACGGCAAGCTGCTGAACATCAACCGCGCTTTTCTCTGTGAGATTTGCGATGTTGTCATCGAGCAGAACCGCGATGCTTATCCCGAGCTTGTGGAAAAAGCGGATTATATCAAAAAGGTGATTGCGCTGGAGGAGGAACGCTTTGACGCGACCATCGACGCGGGGCTTTCGATTCTCTCCGACCTGATTCGCGGCGCCGTGGCGGAGCATGCAGACGTCATTTCCGGCAAAGAGGTCTTTAAGCTGTACGACACGTTCGGCTTCCCGATAGATCTGACCCGTGAAATTGCGGCGGAGCAGGGGCTGCAGATTGATGAAAAGCAGTTCAGCGCGCTGATGAAAGAGCAAAAGGACCGTGCGCGCGCCGCGCGGGCGAATATCTCGGGCTGGAGCGACCGGTCAAGATCGCTGCTTTCCGAGCTGCCGAAAACCGAGTTTACCGGCTATACCGATTACCGTTCGGATGCACATGTGATTGCCATTATTGTGGATGGTGAAAGCGTGCAGAGCGTGTGCGAGAGCGAGTGCTCCGTTGTGTTGGATCGCACGCCCTTCTACGGGGAGAGCGGTGGGCAGGTCGGCGACACCGGCGCGATCTATAAAAAAGACGGCACGGCGCTTCTGAGCGTCAGTGACACACAGAAAACCGACGGCGTTTATGTGCATCTTTGCACCGTTGCAAACGGCGTGCTCCGCGTCGGCGACGAAGTGGTCGCGGATATTGACGATATGCGACGTGAGGCGATCCGGCGCAACCATTCTGCGTGCCATTTGCTGCAGGCGGCGCTGCGTGCGGTGTTGGGCAGTCATGTGGAACAGGCGGGCTCATATGTTGATGATGAGCGCGTGCGCTTTGACTTCAAGCATTTTCAAGCGGTGACGCCGGAAGAACTGCAAAAGGTGGAAACGCTGGTCAACTCCAACATTCTGGTCGGCAATTCCATTGTAACGGTGGAGACAGATCCCGAAACGGCACGCGCCAACGGTGCAATGGCGCTGTTCGGCGAGAAATACGGCAAGGTTGTCCGCATGGTCAAAATGGGCGAGTTTTCTACCGAGCTGTGCGGCGGTACGCACATGGACAACACGGCGAAGATCGGACTGTTCAAAATCATCAGTGAATCCTCTGTTGCCGCCGGTGTGCGCCGCATTGAGGGCGTCACGGGTACCGGCGTGCTGCATCTGCTGCATCAGAAGGATCAGCTGCTGGAGCAGGCGGCAAGGGAAATGAAGTGCGCCAACATTCAGGATGTTGCACAGCGTGCCCATCAGATCGAGGAGGAGCTGCGGGAGAGCAAGCGCGAGACAGAACGCCTCAACGCCAAACTCGCCGCCGTGCAAAGCGCGGGGCTGATCGATCAGAGCGTTGCGGTTGGGTCGGTTCGCGTTATCGTGCACAAAACAGAGGGCATGCCGATGGACGCTGCCCGTGCGCTGACGGACGATCTGAAAGCAACCCATGACGACGTTGTTGTATTGGTTTCCGTTGCGGCGGACGGCAAATACAATCTTGTCTGCGCAGCGGGCAAGGCGGCAGTGGCTGCCGGCGCGCACGCGGGGAATATTGTGCGGCAGGTATCGCAGATTGCCGGCGGCGGCGGTGGTGGCCGTCCCGACAGTGCGACTGCGGGAATCAAGGACCCTGCAAAGCTGGAGGATGCTTTGGCGGCGGCTTGCGGGATCGTGGAAAAA
>DBGFNI010000032.1:0-11197 GCA_048527645.1 Eubacteriales bacterium
TTCAGTTCTGGCATGATCTGGGCATTAATATGATTTCCAGCGGCGTCGACTATGATTATATGTGGCGTGCCGCTGCAAAGAATCTCAAGAATATCCGCGATATTCAGGATCGGTGAAAGGGTAGAGTATGTTAGAGCAGCTGCGAAAAGACGTATATCAGGCAAATATGCTCCTGCCCAAATCCGGGCTGGTGCTTTTCACCTGGGGAAATGTTTCCGGCATTGACCGGGAGAAGGGTCTGGTTGTGATCAAGCCCTCCGGCGTCCCCTATGAGGCGCTCTCTCCGGAGAACATGGTCATCACCGATCTTGAGGGGAACACGGTGGAAGGCAGTCTCAAGCCCTCCAGCGATCTGGCAACGCATCTGGAGCTGTACCGTTCTTTCCCCGGCATCGGCGGTGTGACGCACACGCATTCGATGCATGCGACCTCTTTTGCGCAGGCGGGCTGCGATATTATTCCGCTGGGAACGACACACGCAGATTATTTTGACGGGGCGATCCCCTGTACCAGAAAGATGCTGCCGCAGGAGATTGCGGACGAATATGAGCGCAATACCGGAAAGGTGATCGTCGATACCTTCCGCACGCGCGGGATTGACCCGGATCGGATGCATGCCGTTTTGGTCTGCTCGCACGGTCCCTTCACCTGGGGAAACGACGCGGCGTCCGCCGTTGAGGCGTCTGCCGTGCTGGAAAATGTTGCGCAGTTGGCGATGAACACCGCGATTTTGCGCTCGGCACACGCCGATGCGCATGCGCCGATGCAGCAGGAGCTGCTGCGCCGGCACTTTGATCGCAAGCACGGTCCCGGCGCTTACTATGGTCAGAACTGACCGGGCAAAAAAGGGACCGGTGTCCGGCCCCTTTTGTATCCTCGTTTGAACTATCAGCCGCAGCTGCAGCAGAAGATGATAAGCAGAGCGATGATGATGAACCAGATGTTATTGTCATCAAACAGATTGCACAAGCAGTTCATAGCTGACCTCCTGTTGTCATTTTCGGAGGGGTTTTGCCCCTCTCGGTAGTATCATATGCAAGAAAGAAAAAATGGTGCGATCCGGCACCGTGAAAGGACGCGTTTTATGCGTATTGTTGTGAAGGTCGGTACTTCCACACTGGCGTACCGCACGGGACATCTGAATATCCGCGCGGTGGAAAGACTGTGCAGGGTGCTCAGCGATATCAAAAATGCCGGACATGAGGTGATTTTAGTATCCTCCGGCGCGATCGGGATGGGGCTGGGAAAGCTGAATATGAAAAAGCGGCCGGACGACATCCCGACCAAGCAGGCAGCTGCGGCGGTGGGACAGTGCGAGCTGATGTATACATACGACAAGCTCTTTGCGGAATATCGTCATACGGTCGCACAGGTTCTGATTACGGGATATGACGTCAGTCATGATGAAAGCTACCGTAATTTCAAAAATACCATCAACCGCCTTTTAGAGTTGGGTACATTGCCTATTGTCAACGAGAACGACACCGTTTCCACAGACGAAATCAGCATCGGCGACAATGACAGTCTCAGTGCAATTGTCGCAGTGTCCGTTCAGGCGGATTTATTGGTGCTGCTTTCCGATATCGACGGGCTGTATACCGCCGACCCACACACCGATCCCCGACAGGCGAAGCTGATTGACATTGTGGAGCAGATCACGCCGGAGATTCTTGCGCTGGGCGGCGAAAAGGGAAGTGAATTTGCAACCGGAGGCATGGCAACGAAGCTCCACGCGGCGCAGATCTGCACGGAGCACGGCTGTGAAATGCTGATCATGAACGGTGCGCGTCCCAATCAATTGTATGACGTATTGGACGGCAAGACTGTCGGCACACGTTTTCTCGCCCGAAAGGAGAAACCGCAATGATAACAACCGCTGAAATGCTATTACGCGCAAAAGCCGCCTGTGCGTCTCTTGGCACCGCCGGGACAGACGGAAAAAACCGCGCGCTGTGCGCCATGGCAGACGCTTTGGAGCAGGCAAGCGCGCCGATTTTACAGGCGAACGCACTGGATCTTGCCGCGGCAAAGGGCAAGGTGCCGGACACGATGCTGGACCGTCTGGCGCTTTCTGAAGCGCGCATCGGCGGCATGGCGGAGGGCATCCGTCAGGTTGCGGCGCTGCCCGATCCGGTCGGACGCGTCCGCCGATCAACCCATTTGAAAAACGGCTTGCAAATTGAGCAGATCAGCGTCCCCATGGGGGTTGTCGGTATCATTTATGAGAGCCGACCCAATGTGACTTCTGATGCTGCTGCGCTTTGCTTTAAGAGCGGAAATGTCTGTGTGCTCCGCGTCGGCAAGGAGGCATACCGCAGCGCCGCGGCGATCGTGCAAGCCTTGCAGGCGGGACTTGAGCAAGCGGGATTTGACCCGTATGCGGTCAATCTGATTGAAGATACCAGCCGGGAGAGCGCCAATGAAATGATGCGTGCGGAGGGCTTGATCGACTTGCTGATTCCCCGCGGCGGTGCGGGGCTGATCCGTGCCTGTGTGGAGAACGCGCGCGTGCCCTGTATTCAGACGGGAACCGGCATTTGTCATGTTTATGTTGACGCCTCTGCCGATTTGGATATGGCGCTTGAAATTGTCAACAATGCAAAGACCAGCCGCCCCTCGGTGTGCAACGCGGAGGAGGTGTGCTTGGTGCACCGTGAGATCGCACCGGCATTTCTGCCGCGGCTGAAAAAGCGGCTGGCGGATGATCGCGTGGCGCAGGGGCTGACCCCGGTGGAATTTCGCGTGGACGCGGCGGCGGCACAATATCTGGACGGAACGCCGGCGTCAGAGCGCGATTTTGATACGGAATTTTTGGATTATATTCTTGCAGTGGCGGTCGTGGAGGATGTTACACAGGCGGTTAAGCATATTGCCGCACATTCTACGCATCACAGCGACGGCATTGTAGCGGGTGATCCGTCTGCGGTGCAGACCTTCATCAACGGGGTGGACAGCGCAGCGGTGTATGTCAACGCTTCCACGCGCTTCACGGACGGCGGTGAATTCGGGCTGGGGTGCGAAATGGGCATTTCTACGCAAAAGCTGCACGCAAGGGGACCGATGGGATTGGAGGAATTGACAACCTATCGGTATATTGTAACCGGAAACGGTCAGATTCGCTGAAGGGAGAGATCAGGATGAATCAGTTTGAATTTGCATTTGTCGGGATCGGCAATATGGGCGGTGCGTTGGCAAATGCCGTTCGAAAAAGCGTTTGTGCAAAATCTATGGTGCTGGCGGATGCCGATGCGGAAAAAGCGCGTGCGCTGGCAAAGACGCTGGATTGCACAGCGCTTGCAGCCGAGGACGCCGTAAAAAACGCGCGTTTTGTTGTGCTGGGTGTGAAGCCGCAGGTGCTGCCGCAGCTGGCGCAGCAGTTGAAGCCGGTGCTGTGTGAACAGCCCGGCGTCACGCTGATTTCCATGGCTGCCGGCACATCAATTGAGCAGATTCGGTCTTTGTTCGGTGCACTGCCGGTGATTCGCATCATGCCCAACACCCCCGTGCTTTTGGGCAAAGGCGTGGTGCAGTATGCGACAAAGGATGTCAGCGAGGAGAATGAGCGGGCATTTGCGCAGGCGTTTTCTGCGGTCGGCGTGCTGGATGCGGTGGATGAAAAACTGATTGATGCAGGCAGTGCGGTGTTCGGCTGCGGCCCTGCCTTTGTCTATGAGTTTATTCAGGCGATGGCAGACGGCGGCGTGCTGTGCGGTCTGCCCCGGGACAAGGCGCTGCTGTATGCGGCGCAGACGGTGCAGGGCGCAGCGGCAATGGTGCTGCAAAGCGGCAAGCATCCCGGGGAACTAAAGGACGCGGTATGCAGTCCGGGCGGCACCACCATCGCGGGCGTGCGCGCACTGGAGCAGGGCGCCTTTCATGCGGCGGTGATGGACGCGGTGATTGCCGCGTATGAAAAGACGCTGGAGCTGGGCAAAAAGTAAAGCGTTTTCACTTTATTGCAGCGACAGATTTGAGGCGGGCTGTAGCAAAGCCGCGCGCAGACAGGACGGCGGCGGGCGCGCTGTGCGCGTCTGCTTTTCCGCGCCTGCGTGTCTGCCGGTGCGCATAATCGCAGTGCGTGGTCGAGTATATCCGTCGACAGACGGAAAAACAGCGTACAAGGAGCAAGCCATGGCAAACCCGATTGGGCATTTTCATACCATAACCAAGCACCGGCACATGGTGATTGCCAACTGTGCAAGAGCGGGAATTTTTTGGCAGGGGCTGTTGCACGATCTGTCAAAGTATTCTCCGACGGAGTTTATCTCGGGTGCAAAATATTATGTCGGCACACGCTCCCCAAACGAGCTGGAGCGCGCCGCGCACGGCTATTCCCGCGCATGGCTGCACCACAAGGGCAGAAACCGGCATCATTTTGAATATTGGATGGATTACAATCCCGCGTTTCGTCGGCAAATGCCGGTGAAAATGCCGCTGAAATATGTCGTGGAGATGTTTTGCGACCGTGTCGCGGCGAGCAAGGTATACATGGGGGAGAACTATCACGACGGCAAGCCCTTGGAGTATTTTCTCGGCGGCAAACCCCGCCGGCAGATCCATCCCCAGACCTCGGAGTTTATTGAGTTTCTGCTTCGGATGCTCGCACAGCGCGGTGAAAAAGAAACCTATGCCTATATCAGGGCGTATCTGCGCACGCACGACGATTATGGGACGGAAGATGCGGAACAGGCGTGATGCGTTCCGCCGTTTTTTTGTGCAAGTGTGCTGTTTTTTTGATGTAAAGTGTTTTGCATCTTGCGCTACGGTGCAAAACATGATAGAATCATAGTTATGTATATCGGTTGATTTCGGAAAGATGAGGTTTGAATCTTATGAATATCATCGTAGCCGGGTGTGGCAAAATCGGCGTTAGTATTCTTGCAAATCTGGTTTTGGAAGGGCATAATGTAACCGCCATTGACAGCGATGCCGATGTTGTGCGTGAGGTCACGGATATTTATGATGTGATCGGCGTAAACGGGAACTGCGTGGACTGTGAGACGCTGGAGCAGGCGGATGTAACGCATGCGCAGCTTTTTGTCGCGGTGACGGATTCGGATGAAGAAAATATGCTTTCCTGCTTTTTGGCCAAGCAGTTGGGTGCCGGTCACACCATTGCCAGAATCCGCAACCCGGAATATAACGATCACAGTCTTGGCTTTATGCGGCAAAAACTGTGTCTTTCCATGTCAGTCAACCCGGAACTTTTAACAGCGCAGGAGTTATATCATATGCTAAAGCTCCCCTCCGCAGTAAAGATTGAGTATTTTTCCCGCCGTAGTGTGGAAATGGTGGAGCTGCGGCTGCGGTCTGATTCTCTGCTCAACAATGTTGCGCTGAAAGATTTGAACTGGAAATTCAAGGGAAAATATTTGGTATGCGTGGTGCAGCGCGGGGACGAAATTCATATCCCTGACGGTAATTTTGTTTTGCAGAGCGGCGACAGAATTCATCTCACTGCCGCGCCTGCAGAGATCCAGCGGCTGCTCAAGGCGATCGGCGTGCTGAAAAAGCAGGCGCGCAGCATCATGATTTTGGGCGGAAGCCGCACGGCATATTATCTTGCCAAAATGCTTTTAGCCAGCGGCGCGGATGTGAAAATCATCGAGTCTGACCGGGAGCGCTGCCGCGAACTGTGCAAAACGCTGCCCAAGGCGGTGGTAATCAACGGAGACGGCGCACAGCAGGAGCTGCTGCTGGAGGAGGGCATCGAATCGGTTGATGCGTTTGTTGCGCTGACCGGTATGGATGAGGAGAACATTCTGATTTCCTATTTTGCCATGCAAAAAAATGTCCCCAAGGTCATTGCAAAGGTCAACCGCAGCGAGTTTTTATCAACGGCGGAGGCGCTGGGACTGGACAGTATCGTTTCGCTCAAGGATGTGACCAGCGATATATTGGTCCGGTATGCACGTGCGCTGGAGAATTCGCTTGGCAGTAATGTGGAAACGCTGTATAAACTGAAAGAAGGACGCGCGGAGGTGCTGGAATTCAATGTTGCGCAGGACGCCCGCGTGATCAACATCCCCCTGCGGGATCTGCACCTGAAGGACAATACGCTGATTGCGGGAATTCTGCGCGGCAGAAAGACGATCATCCCCTCCGGAGACGATATGATCTGCGTGGGAGACAAGGTGATTGTGGTTTCCGCGGCGCACAGACTGCACGACTTGTCAGATATTCTGAAATCGGGAAAGGCCAATTGAGTGTATGAACCGTAAAATGATCTTCTATATGACCGGGCAGCTGGTCAAGGTGGAAGCGCTTTTACTGCTTCTGCCGCTGGCGGTCTCGCTGATTTATCGGGAGCGCTGCGCTGTTCCTTTTCTGATCACCATCGCAATCGCTCTGGTGATCGGCTTTGCGCTCAGCGCGTTTTGCCGCTCGCAAAACCGCGTGATCTATGCCAAAGAGGGCTTTGTCATTGTTGCTTTCTGCTGGGTCATTCTGTCGATGATCGGCGCGCTGCCGTTTTATATCAGCCGGGAGATTCCCTCTTATATAGACGCCTTTTTTGAGACGGTCAGCGGCTTTACGACCACGGGTGCGTCAATTCTGACGGATGTGGAGAGCATGAGCCGGGGGCTGCTGTTTTGGCGCAGCTTCACGCACTGGATCGGCGGCATGGGTGTTTTGGTATTCATTGTCGCGCTGATTCCTGCCGTTTCCGACCGCTCCATTCATATCCTGCGGGCGGAAATGCCCGGTCCCACGGTCGATAAGCTGGTTCCGCGGGCAAAGGACACGGCAAAAATTCTTTATCTGATCTACATTGTGATGACCGCTTTGGAAATTGCGCTGCTGTGCGCGGGCGGAATGAATCTGTTTGAGAGTATTGTGCATGCCTTCGGCACGGCGGGCACCGGCGGCTTTGGCGTCAAAGCGGACAGCATCGCCTCCTACAGCCCCTATCTCCAATGGGTGATCGGTGTTTTCATGCTGCTGTTCGGCGTCAACTTCAACCTGTACTATTTGCTTTTGATTCGGCGTTTTCGCGCCTTTTGGAAGAGCGAGGAGCTTTGGGCATATCTGGGAATTGCCGCCGCCGCGGTCGGCGTGATCACGGTCAATCTGATGTCGGTATACGGGCGTTTTTCCGACGCGCTGCGCGACTCGTTCTTTCAAGTGTCATCCATCATGACAACCACGGGATATGCCACGGCGGATTTTGATCTGTGGCCAAACGGCTGTCGGGCGATTCTGTTGCTGCTGATGTTTATCGGCGCGTGTGCCGGCTCGACCGGCGGCGGGCTGAAAATATCCCGGCTGGTGCTGCTGTTCAAAATGATCAAACGGGAATTTCGCCATATGCTCCATCCCCGTTCTGTCGGCGTGATTCAATTTGAAGGCAGAAAAATCAACGATCATACGCTGACCAATGTCGCGGTCTATTTTGTCTTGTATGTCCTGATTATGGTGGTTTTGTTTTTGTACCTTTGTCTGACGGAACCCTTTGATCTGACCACCAATCTTTCCGCGGCTGCCGCATGCTTTAACAACATCGGGCCGGGTCTGGGCGCGGTCGGACCCACTTGCAGCTATGCGGCATACAGCGGCCTTAGCAAAATCGTTTTATCCGTAGCGATGCTGCTGGGCAGACTGGAGCTTTTCCCACTGCTGTTTGCCTTTGCGCCCTCCGTTTGGTTCAAGAAAAAATAAAGAAAAAAGCAGTGCGGCTTTCAAGAAAGCCGCACTGCCTGTCTTTTTTATTCAAATTCCTGCTTGAGAGAGCGGAGAAACAGATCGTTGAGCGTTTGCTTCAGATCCGCGTTTTCGTATAGTACGCGGTACACGGCGCGGCAAATCGGCATTTCCACCTGATAGTCGTCGCACAGCTTCATCAGCGCCTTGACAGTGTAATAGCCCTCAGCCAATTGATCGAAGGTTTCGCCCCGGGCGAACATCTCGCCGAACATCCGGTTATGACTGTATTCTGAAAAGACAGTAGCCTGATAGTCGCCCAGATGGCACAGACCGTATGCGGAGCGATCACAGCCGCCCATAGCGGCAATCAGTCTGGCAACCTCACGCGTCCCACGGCTCATCAGCGCTCCCTTCAGAGAGGCCAGCCCCAAGCCGTCCAGCATGCCGGCAGCAATGCCGATGACGTTCTTTGCCGCGGCGCCCACCTCGTTGCCGATCATATCGCTGCCGTAATAAAAGCGGATCAGGTCGCCGGAAAAGGCTTTGACCAGTTGATTTTTTACCGCTTCGTTGTCCGAATCAATGACCATACAGTTGGGGATTCCCTGCACAAATTCCTGCGGATGCCCCGGGCCGATCCAAACGGCGACGCTGTTGGAGGGATCGGCGTATTCCTGCACAATCTCACTTAAGCGCTTGCCGGTTGCGATTTCAATTCCCTTCATGCACAAAATGAATATCTTGTTTTTCAACTGATACGGAGCCAACTCCTGCATCAGGGCGCGCAGACCCTGGGAATTGATCGAGATGACGATGGCGTCGGTCTGATCGGTCAGCGCCGCATCCCGGTCGGTGGTCAGCGTGACGCTTTGCGGATAGGTCACGGTTCCGTTGGAGCGTGTCGCCAGAAAATTTTGCATAGCGGGGTCGTCTTTCAGTCCGTACACTGTTACCTGATTGCCGATGCGATCCAGGTACCAGGCGATAAACGACCCCCAGCGGCCGCAACCGATTACTGTAATATTCATGCTTCGGATTCCTTTCTTTGAAACAAACGCAGCCTTGCGGCGCGGTAATATGCTGCTACTATTTTATCACATCTTTTTTGGTTTGACAATAGAAAATTATGCTTCCGCGCCTTGACTTTCCTCATAAATCGCATATAATAAAACTATATGAAATTCACGCCGTGCGAACAACAGACGATTCGCGACGACCTGCTTTGCCGGAAAAATGGTTTTGCGGGGTTGGCGTTTAACGGAGTTTGCTTATGAAAATTGTAATCACTGATGCGTCCACCGTGACAAACGGCGATCTGGATCTGCGCGTATTGGAGCAGTTCGGAGAGCTGTGCATCTATCCCATGACCCGCGGCACAGAGCAGACCGCACAGCGGCTTGCTGATGCGGACGCGGTGCTGCTCAACAAAACCGTGATCAATGAGGAGGTGCTGGCGCACGCACCCCACCTGAAATACATCGGTCTGTTTGCTACGGGCTACAATGTGATTGATCTTGCGGCATGCAAGCGGCGCGGCATCACGGTCTGCAATGCGGGGTCATATTCAACTGCCGCGGTGGCGCAGACGGTGTTCGGCTTTTTGCTCAACCATTACTGCCGCACCGCACAATATGACGCGTTTGTCAAAGAGGGCGGGTGGATTGACAGTCCGACCTTCTCTCCGTTTGTTTACCAGACCTATGAACTGCAGGGCAAGACGATCGGCATTGTCGGCTACGGCGCGATTGGCAAAGCCGTGGCGGACATTGCGCTTGCCTTCGGCATGCGGGTATTGGTGTATAACCGTTCTCCCAAGGAAGATGCGCGCGTATGCTTTGTGCCGTTGGACACGCTTTTGGCGCAGAGCGATATTGTCACGGTGCACTGTCCGCTCAATGCGGATTCTGAGCGGCTGTTCTGCCGGGAAACATTCTTGAAAATGAAGGATCAGGCATATTTTATCAACACGGCGCGCGGCGGCGTCGTGGTGGAAGAGGATCTGCGCTGGGCACTTGACAGCGGCAAGCTGTCCGGCGCCGGGGTAGATGTGATTTCCGTGGAGCCGATGCTGCCGGAATGTCCGCTGCGCGGCGCGAAAAACATCACCTTTACGCCGCATGTGGCCTGGGCGCCTCTGCAAACCCGGCAGCGACTGCTTGATATTGTGTGCGACTGTCTTTCATCTTATCTGCGCGGGGAGAAGAAAAACGTGATTGTTTAAGTCTCTATTGCCTTGCGCGCCGCAAAATATTCCGCATTTCTTGTGATGCAGGCGCGTCCCCGCCAGGAATACGCGCGGGAGCGGAATGTTTCCTTGTCCATTGCGCCCAGAATTTGGGGGGTCAGCACGGCGATCCGATCCCGGTAAAAGAACGGAATCGGCGTGTGTGCGGCAAAGCGATTGTGCGGGCAGGCAGTCTGACAGAGATCGCAGCCCCAGAGCGTGCCGTATGCATACATGTATGCCAGCGCATTCTCCTCGCTCTGTGCATCGGGAAAGCGCTTGGTCTGCGTGACGGCGGAGAGACATTCATCAATCCCAAAGTCGTTGTGCAGCATCGGGCATGCGCGGTGGCAGGCGCCGCAATGCTCACAGCCGGTGATCTGCCGCGGTGCGTACTCTTCCGGAGATGCGAGCTGATGGGGCGGTATGTCTGTGACAATTTCTGCCAAAAACTGGTAGGTTCCGTATTGCGGCGAGATCAAAAGTCCGTTGTCACCGAGAACGCCCAGCCCTGCCGCAGCGCAGCAGAGCCGCTCGTCAAAGGGCGAATTGTCGGCATATCCGCGAAAGTGCCCGGCGGGGAAGACCTCGGCGCAAAGCGGGAGCATATCGGCAAAAAAATCGCGGAGAAAGCCGTGATAATCTCCGGCGAGCGCATACAGGGACACATTCCGTCCCGGCATATCTCCCGTGAAATAGGGCACCAAAAAGAATATGACAGACTGCACGGCAAAGTCCTGCGGCAGTTTCTGCGGCGCCTGCACGCGGCAGTCTGCAAAAGGCAGAACGGCAAATGAGTCGATATGCATTTGGTGAAATCGGTCTGCAAGAGTCGGATGCATCGTCATTACACTCCTGATAACAGTAGTTGTATTGCCATATATTTTATCACATTTTTTATTGATTTACAAGTCTGTGCGAGGTGAGAATTGCATGTCTTTGCTGGAAAAGATCAAACGCAAGGCGGTCGGGAAAAACGAGGATTCTCCAGTTTTCCAACGGGCGATGGCGGAAAAGATCAACGGAAAAAAGGTTCGCTATGTGACGGAGCGCGTTGACGGGGATGAGACGGTCTTGGGCAGGGACGGCGTGATCACGCTGCGCGGCTCGGAACTGATTCTTTCCTGCCGTGAGGTGCGCCGCGGCGAGGAGGATGTGTTGTTTCGCGGAACGGCGGGAGAGGTGAAAATCTCGGAGCTGATGAGCCTGGACGGCGTGATTTTAAGCGGCGCGGACGCAGCTCATCAGGGAATCATCCGCACAGTCGTGGCATATTATAAGTATTATCGGTGAGCAACAGCGAATGACCGGTAAAGAGAAACGGAGGAA
>DBGFNI010000033.1:0-6030 GCA_048527645.1 Eubacteriales bacterium
GGATGTTGATGTCGTGTCCAAACCGATCCAGCATGACGCCCGCAAGATGATCGGCACAGCGCAATGTGACCAGCGTCTCCTCCCCGCCGTACATGCCGAACACGCCGCGGGAATATACCGCCATGTCAAACTCGCCGAAGCACTGCTCGCCCAGACGTTTTTCCTCGGTTTGGTAGATGTTGAGCATCTTGTCCACCCGATAGTGCTTGATTTTTTGCGCTTCCGCGTCATACGCCACCAGATAATAGTTTTCGTCCGTCCAGCTCAGCGCCCAGGGGCTTACCTGATAATACGCGCCCTCATGCCGCATCACGCGCTGTTTGTGCGCGTTCCATTCAAAATACTGAAAGCGGATCTGGCGGTTCTCCGAAATCGCCGCGTGTATCCGGTCCACCCCGTAATAGATTCGTTCGTTGTCCGACTTGACCCGGTTTGAAACGTACACCTGCCGGGAGAGCTGGCGCGCTTCATAATTGCTTGTCAGCCGCTCCAGCTTGCGGATCAGCGTCTCCGTCTTTTTCTTCGTGATAAAGCGGCTGGACTGCACCGCGTCCACAAGCAGCTTTAATTCCGGCAGTTCAAAATCTCTGGAAGCAAGGGCGTATTCCGTTGTTTTGCCCTGCCGCTTTTCCACGTCCATGCCGAATTGCCGCAGCGTCTCAAGGTCGCTGTACAGACTCTTGCGTTCCGCACTGATGCCCTCCTGTGCCAACGCGTCCAATAGCTGCGCGGCGGTCATGCCGTGCGCCTCGTCCGTCCGCTCCCACAGCAGCCGCAATAAGACCAAAAGCTTGCCCTTTTGATTGATTTCTTTTGCCATCGCCGCACCTCAAATGCCGTATTTTTTCTCACCCGTTCCCGGCAAGCAGCACGCTGCCGCTGTCAGTCAAGCCACGTGGATGGAAAAACGCCCCACCGTTTTTGAAAAACCGTGGGGATCGTGTTTTCATTGTCAGGAATTGCTCCGCACCGCGCTCTGCCACAACGCACGCCAATCAGACGCCCCTAAAAAGCGCAGAATCTCACCACGGAAAAACCAAATTGCCGCGCCGAGCGCCGCAACGGCAAGCACAGATAACAGAAAAAGCAGCAAACGGCTCCGGGCAAAATTTTTCAGATTGCGGTTGCAGTCCGCCACAGAGAAAATCAGCAAAAGCAGCCATCCGACCACCGGCACCGCAAACAAAATCGAATAGCCCGTCAGCGCCCATGCACCGAGCGGACGGTCACGCTCCTCCTTGTGCGGGGCACCTTGCATTGCCGCGGATGCATTCGTCATATGTTCTGCCTTTTTGGCAGAAGAGAGCGGTGCGTGCGGACGCGAAGCGGCGTTTCCCGGCGCAGGGGACTGCGCGGATGCCTGACGGGTGGGCGGCAGTTTGCTGTCCGGCTGCTGCGCCAGACAGTACGGACAGATTATGGTTCCGTCCTCTATGTTTTTCCCGCAGGAGCAGCATTGCATGAGCGTTCGCCTCCTCTGATGACCTTTTTCGCAGTTATTATATCAGAGAATTCACAGTTTGTCAATTCTTTCCGCCCGAAACAAAGCAAGGAACCCTCCGCCTCGTACAAACGCACCCGGAAATGAAAAAAATGCTTGACAAAGATATTTTTTCATGTTAAAATGTACTGTCTGTAGAATCGACTGCAGAAAAATCCTTGCCGCAAGCAATTGCGGACATATGTCCATAAGGAGGTGCAAAAACATGGCAAACGAAAAAATCGTGAATTCCTACGAAACCATGTACATTGTCGATGTTTCCGTCACAGAGGAGGAAACCAAGGCAGTGGTCGAAAAGTTCAAGGCGCTGATCGAAGCGAACGGTACCGTTGAATCTTTCGAGGAAATGGGTCGCCGCAGATTGGCATATCCCATTCAAGACATGAATGAAGGATATTACGTTTTGGTGAAATACACCGCTCAGCCCGACTTTATCGCCGAGCTTGACCGTGTCTTCAACATCAACGACAAGATCCTGCGTTCCATGACAACCAGAGTTTGATGACGAGGTAACACAAATGGCCAGTTTGAACAAAGTCATTCTGATCGGTCATCTGACCGCTGATCCGGAATTGAAGCAGACGCAGAGCGGTATTTCCGTCACGTCCTTCTCCATCGGCGTCACCCGCCGCTTCACAAAATCCGGCGAGCAGCCCCAGTCTGATTTCATCAACATTGTTGCATGGCGTCAGCAGGCTGAATTTGTGACCAAATATTTCCATCGCGGAAATGCAATTTGTATCGTCGGTTCCCTGCAAACACGCAGCTATACGGATCAGCAGGGAAACAAACGCTATGTGACTGAGGTCGTCGCAGACGAAATTTCTTTTGTCGAAAAGAAGAGCGATTCCGCGCCGACGCATCAGTACGACCCGCAGAACGAGCCGACCCCCGCGTTCAGCAACGCACCGTCCCCCGCAGTCACGCCAAAGTTTGAAGAGGTTGCGGAAGACGACGATCTGCCGTTCTAATTTCGATAGGAGGTAATAAGCAAATGGAAGAAATCAAAGAAGTTCAGGCAACTGAGCCCGCAGCAGAAGAAGCTCCCGCAGCCGCTCCTGCAGCCGCTCCCGCAGCAGCCGCTGCTCCTGCACGTGAAAACAGAGAGCCCAGAGAGGCAAAGCCCTTCCGCGGCGGCCCGCGTAAGAGAAGAAAGGTTTGCCAGTTCTGTCAGGACAAGATCGACACCATCGATTACAAGGATGTCGCAAGACTGCGCAAGCATATCAGCGAGCGCTCCAAGATCCTGCCGCGCCGCATCACCGGCGCCTGCGCAATGCATCAGCGTCAGCTGACCACCGCGATCAAGCGCGCACGTCAGGTTGCTCTGCTGCCCTATATCAGCGACTGATTAAAAACCAAAAGCAAAACAGCGAGAAATCTCCTCGATTCGAGATTTCTCGCTGTTGCTTTTTCAGCCCCGCGCACCGCTCTGGCAAGTGCAAATCAGTCAAAACTGTTTTTTCAAAACAGCGTACCGCACAGTATGCTCATAGCGGAAGGTACCGCACGGATTTCTGACGAAAAATGAGAAAAATGATCCGATAAAGGGTTATTTGTCTCTTCCTTTCGCGTGATACTGCCTGACAAATCAATTTGAAATAACCACCGTCCCCATCTTGACAAGCGGATGCACATCTGCTATAATTGGTTTGCAAACCAATTTGCGTGGCAGGGGGGAGATAGATTGGCAGTACGAAGCGACGGGCTTCAGACGGAAAAGCGGATTTTGCAGGCGTGCGTCAGGCTGTTTCTGGAAAACGGATACCATCAGACGAGCATGATGCAGATCCTCCGGGAGGCGCAGGTCTCCTCCAGCAGTTTTCAGAACCTTTTCCACAGCAAGGACGGCGTTTTGATGGAGCTGGTGAAATTCATGTTTGAAAACCAGTTCGACATTGCCAGAAACGTTGCGGGCGATGCGCTCCCGCCGGTGTATGTCTATGCGGCGGAAACCGCGATCCAGATTACGCTGACGGAGCTGAATGAAAATCTGCGGGAAATCTATCTGGAAGCCTACACGCAGCAGCATCTGCTGGACTGCATCCAGCGCGCCACGGCCAAGGAGCTGCACCGCATCTTCGGCCCGTATCAGCCGGAGCTGACAGAGCGGGATTTTTACGAGTTGGAGTTTGGCTCGGCAGGGCTGATGCGCGGGTATATGGCAAATCCCTGTACCGCGGATTTCCCGCTGGAACGGAAGCTGAACAAATTCGTGACGCTGACACTGCGGGGCTACAAGGTACCGGAGGAGGAGATTTTGCAGGTGCTTGCCTTCCTTGCGGGGCTGGACATGCGCGGCATTGCCCAGGCGGTCATGGAAGAACTGTTCCGCCGGCTTGCCATGCGCTATGCGTTTTCTCCGGACAGTCTGCTGTCGTCAAAAAAATGAGAAAGAATTTTTCATGGAGAATCCCATGATTAAGAAACAAACACCGTGCAGAAAACTGCGCGGGAAAAAGAGAGGAAAGATGATGAAAAAACGGTTTTTTAGTATTCTGCTGTGCCTCTGCATGGTGCTGTCGATGCTGCCGGCAATGGTCTTTGCCGCTACGCAGTACACGATTACCTACGTATTCGACTACGGAACGCTTCCTGCGGATCGGCAAAACCCCGAGATGATTAACGAGGACGGTTTTTTCTTACTTCCCGACCTGGAAGATTGCGGCCAACGCCAGTTTTTGGGCTGGCAGATTCAGGACTCCGATGATATCGATGTCTATTCCGCCGGTCAGGAATACGCTCCCTCAAAGAGCATGACCTTCGTGGCTGTATATGACGAATACATCACCCTGACCGTGCCTTTCACCACCACGGTGACCCTGGACGACTACGGCGTGCCCGGCGAGACGGCGTTTGAGCTGGCAATCGTGGACGTCAACGCAGGCGAGGAACTCTACGCGAATGTGACCGTCTCCGGTACCGTTACCACCACCGACGGCGCGGGCGACTATGACGGCGACATCACCATCACCGGTCCCTTCCAGCAGCTCTGGGATATGCTCTCCGAGGGCGCGTTTGTACAGCAGGTGGATGCAGGCGAAGCGAACTGGACCTATGACGACACGGTGTGGGGGCTGCTTCTGGAGGAGAACATCATTGCTTTGTTATCTCTGCAAGATGAGCTGGAGTATATCCTGAACATCTACCCGACGATCTACGAGGAGACGGATGACGGTACAGCATACTATTACTTGAATCAGAATGCTGATCCACTGGATGAGATGAGTTTTGAAAACGTCTACACCGCCCACACCTACGAGCTAAAGTACGACGAGACCGATCACTGGGACGAATGCGGCTGCAACTTCACACAGAACCAGGAGCCCCACCGGTACGGCGAGTGGAAGGTAACAAAGGAAGCCTCCGAGACGGAAGCGGGCGAAAAGGTCCACACCTGCTCGGTCTGCGACTATCTGGAGAAGGAAACCATTCCCATGCTGGAATACACCCTCGAGCACGACGAGACCGGCCACTGGAAAAAGGGTGGCAACGGCGACTTCCGAGACAAAGAGGCCCACAAGTACGGCGAGTGGAAGATAACAAAGAAGGCTACCGAGACCGAAAAGGGCGAAAAGGTGCATACCTGCTCGGTCTGCGGCTATGAGGAGACGGAAGAAATCGCAAAGCTGACCGCCGCGAATACGACCGATTCCGGAACGAGCGCTCCGCAGAGTGGCGACAACAGCAATCTCGCGCTGTGGCTTGTTCTGCTCGCGGTGTCCGCTGCCGGCGGAATCGGCACAGGCGTGTACAGCAAGCGCCGGAAAATCTCCCGGGCAAAATAAACAGAACAAAACATAAAACAGATTGCAAACACCCTGCAAGACCGCAAAATCTTGCAGGGTGTTGTTCTGTCAAAATGTATGAAAGCCCGATTTGTGTATCGCTCAAATATGCAGACCGTCCACCCAGGCAGCCAGCGCTTCACGGCTGACGCCGCGAGGAAAGACCTTGCCTTCTGTCAGCCTTGCGCCCTTGCAGCTTTGCCGAAGCATTTCGTTGGTTCTTCCCATGCTGCTGCCGCCGGAGGTCGCAAAGGGAACGACGGTTTTTCCGGTCAGGTCATAGCTTTCCAGAAAGGTATTGATGATGTGGGGCGCGACATACCACCAAATCGGGAACCCGACAAACACCGTGTCATAGTCGCCCATGTTGTCCCGCTTTCCGGCAATGGCAGGGCGCGACGCCGGATCGTTCATTTCAACGCTGCTGCGGGATTTTCGGTTCGTCCAGTCAAGATCGGCCTTGCTGTACGGAATCTCCGGTCCGATTTCGTATATATCCGCACCGATCGTCCCGGCCAGTGTCCGGGCAACCTCGGCTGTCACGCCGGTTGCGGAAAAGTATGCTACCAGTTTTTTGCTCATGATGTTTTCCTCCGATTCTGTTTTTTTCTCGTTGTGCATGCGGATGCTTTATGCGCCGATCGGTTCGGGCGCTTCTTGACGCGCGACCAAAAACGTCTGACCGCTTTACAAAAAAACGGTCAGACGCACCCTGCTTTATTTTTTCTTTTTCCGAAACAC
>DBGFNI010000034.1:0-3553 GCA_048527645.1 Eubacteriales bacterium
GCGCCGCCGAGCGCCGCCAAAGAACAATACAAGATAAATCCCGCGATCACCGTACCAACCGTCAGCAAAATTTCCGGCAGTGTGAACATGCCGCTGACATTGCCCAAGGTCTCCCAAAATGCAATCAGTTCCATATCCGTGTCAGGATTGATCAAGCGGACAAAGAAGGTTCCGCCTGCAAAGCCGGCAACCAGCGCCGCAATCCACAGAAACAGTTGGAGCAAACAGGAAAGAATAATCGCGCTCATTTTTCCGATCACCATCGCAGAAGGATCAACGCTTAACAAAAAGGTATCCATCAGCTTGGAATTCTTTTCCGCAATGACACTGTTTGCAATGCTCTGCCCGTAGAACAGAATCAAAAAGTACAGCAGAAAAATGGTCGCATACGGCAGCGTATAGGAAAGAACCGTGCGCACCGCACTTTCCGCCTCAGCCGCCTCCCCATCTGCCGCCGGCGCTGCGTCCGCATGCGGCAGGTTGATCTCAATCGGTACTGCAAGCGCTGCCGCCTCCGTTTCATTCAGTTCCGCTTTTTGCAGGGTAATGCAGGAAGACTGCCGTTGCACAAACGCGGCATAGACATCCGCATCCGTTTCCGAAAGGATGCTGTTTTCCGGGAGCAGCACATCCAGGGCATAGCCGTCTTGTTGTGTCACACGGAGTACCAGACTCTGCGGGTTTTGCCGCGCCAAGTCAGCGGCTTCGTCCAAATTGTTTGCCGTCTGATAGCGTATGACAGAAAAAGCATCCTCCGCAGCCGAGAGCACGGAATAGTCCGCCGCGCCACCCGTTTCATCCACGACATAAACCGTATCGGCGCGGCAAACGCCGTCCGTCTCCGTATCTGCACCGCCGGTCGCCTCAACAGCGGGCATGGCGATCAGAGGAATCAAGAGACAGAGCAGCACGCCGACAACCGTAATTACAATATAGCCTTTTGCGCGAAGATGCATCCGGAGCGTAAAGGAAAAAATCTGTTTGAGACCGCGAAATCGGTTCTGACCGTTCATCTTCACACCCCCTTATTCTTTTCCGCATGTTCGGCTTTTGCTAACGAAAAGAGATCTTTGATTTTCAGGCGACTGCCCCGATGAATCAGCAGCTCCGCATAAATCCCCGCGGAAAAACGCGCCAGCAAACATATGTACACGATTTGCAGCAGCCAGGACAGCAACAAAATCCAGAATGAAACATTGCCGACTACATATTGCACCGGCGCACAGAAAACCGAAACCACCGGACAAAGCGACAGAAACACCGACAGCGCGCCGCCGCTTGCCGATCCGGCAAAGCAGGACACAAGATATCCTACCATAATCAGCGCGGTGACAGAGCCGTTTGCCGATTCGACGTCCTCCATTTTTGAGCAGCACGCGCCGCTGATTCCGCCGATCACCGCAAACAGCAGATATCCGAGCAGAGCGGAGACGATCACGATTCCCACCGTCTCAATTCCCAAAGAAAATCCGCTCAGATCACCTCCCGCAAAGGCCATTAAATCACGAAGGCTTGGTGCGTCCGCCAAAAATCTTCCCGTGGCAAAGACACTCAGCGCAAACGCCAGCACCATTGACGCCATCAAAAGGAAAATATACGCCATCACCGCCAAAATTTTTCCGACGATCAGAGCAAGCGGCTTGACGCTTACCATCAAAAACTCAATCAGACGGGACGCCTTTTCCTCCACAACGGAACGGATGATATAAATGCCGGAAAACAGACACAAAATCATCAAAAGCATAGCGTAGGCATACTGAACGGCAAACCGTGCCCCCCAGTCGACCTGCTCCTCACTTTGAGAAAGATATTCCTCCATCGTATCACTGTTGACACGGACCGGCGCCGTCAGCCGCTCCAACCGATCCTGCGAAATCCCGCTTTGCGCAATTAACGCTTGCTGCAGCGCCTGCACACAAGCCTGTCCGACTCCCTCCAGATCAACATCAGCGCCCGCATCCGCAACAGACGGCGTGATCACAAAACCGCTTTCTCCCGCGCTGACCGTGCAAATGATCTTGCCGCTGTAATCGCCGGCATATACCTCCCAGCCGATCGCATCTGCAGACAATGCGATGTCAGTCTGATTGTTCAAAACGAACTCCGCCTTGCTCGCCGGCTCCGCCTTTCCCGGTCCGAATATGCAAAGCACCGGATAGGTGCACAGAGCAAAAACAAGCATGATCACACAGGAAACGATATTCGCACGGTTTTTTATAAATTGCAGAAAGGTGAAAGAAAACACCTTGCCGAGTCCGCGCAATTCTTCATTTACAGTATTAAGCATGATTTTCCGCTGCTCCTACCTTTTCCACAAAGATTTCGTGCAAAGACGGCTCGCGCAGCGTGAAGGAAACCACCGTGATCCCGCTGTCGATCAATGCGCGCAAAAGGCGGTTAGCCATTTCCTCCCCCGTCACCCTCAGGTCATATTCGCGTGCGCCCTCCTTTTTGTTTTCTACGGCAGCGCCGCTTGCCCCGATCACTTCGTCCGCCGGCTGTTCCGTTTTTACATACAGCTTAACGCGGCCGTAGCTCTTCTTGATTTCGTTCAGGTTCCCCTGCAAAACCGTCTTTGCGCGATCCAATATCAAAATATCCGAGCAGAATTCTTCCACGGTCGCCATCTGGTGGCTGGACATAATCAGGTATTTGCCTCGGTCGATCTGTTCGCGGATAATTTTTTTGAACAGATCGGTATTCACGGGGTCAAGTCCCGAGAGCGGCTCATCCAGAATCAGCAGCTCCGGGTCGGAAAGCAGCGCCGCCATCAGCTGGATTTTCTGCTGATTTCCCTTGGACAGCTGGTCGGCTTTTTTCATCTTTGTTTTTTGCGTGCGAGTGAAAAGGGGTTTCTTTGCCGGCGCGGCGCTCAGCATCGGCGCCGGTGCTGCACCGGGATATATGTATTCCTCCACCTCAAGCCGCTTTGCCCAATACCGAATCCGTTTTTGTGCTTCGGCTTTGCTAACGCCGCGCAGCGACGCAAAATACATCAGCTGATCCATCAGCGAATACTTCGGATACAGCCCGCGCTCCTCCGCAAGATAGCCGACGTTGCAATGCTCGGTATTCAGCGCTTTGCCGTTCCACAGCACCTCTCCACCGTCCTTTGCCAGCATGCCGAGCATCATTCGGATACTCGTTGTTTTTCCGGCGCCGTTGGTACCGAGCAGTGCGTAAACGCCCGGCTTTTCCATCGAAAAGCTCAAGTTCTCCACCACTGTTTTTTCACCGTATTTTTTATGCAATCCGCTAACTTCTAAACTCATAGCAATCTCCGTTCCGCCGTCCTGCGGCAATGCAGTGTAATCCGCCGTTGAGAAAATGCGAAAAAAATACAGCCGCTCCCCACACAGCACACCCGGCGCTAAGGAGCAGCAGCGGCAAATTCCGCATTTCGACAAAGGTCGAGCAATATTATTGTATCACCATTATATTACGCTGTCAAGAAGTCTGATTCACTGCAAAAAGAAGAATGACTTTTGGTTCATTGTAAAATGAAATAGGACATATAGAAAGAGTCATAGCAGATGTGGTATAATTGAAGTAA
>DBGFNI010000035.1:0-13112 GCA_048527645.1 Eubacteriales bacterium
AATGGCGTGGAAGAAAAAACTGTGGGAAGCGCAGACTGCGGTGAAACGGCCGCACATTCCTTCCTTTGATCTATACGGGCTGCAGCATTATTTGGAGGAGATGTCCCGGGACGGGCTGCATTTTTCAGGATTCGGCAAAAACGGAAAGATGGTGTTTGACAAAGGAGAAGCGTGCAGCAAGCATTATCTGGCGGTCATCATTTCCGAGATTACGGCGAAGAGCACCGGTGAATTTCTTTCCCGGTGTGAAGCGGACGGGCTGTATTTTATCGACCGTTTGGACAGCCGTGATTTGTTTGTGTTTACCTGCGACGATCCCGAGCAGGGGCGAGCACTGCTCGGCGGGCTGGGAAAGCGCCGCGGGAAAATCAACCTGCTGTGCTACGGCGCGCTGCTGCTTTTGACGCTGCTGCTGTGTGCGGCGGCGGGATGGCTGTACTATGATCGGAGCATCCGCATGGCGTATCACGATGCACTGCGCTTTTACAGTCACGATTTCAATATCATCGGTACCAAGCTGTTGGCTGCGGCGGCGCTTTGCCTGCTTTGCGCGATCGGCATCACGTTTCTCTTCTGTATTCTGTGCCGGAAAAGAGCTGTGGCGGTACAGGTTTGGCGCACGGTGAGCTGGGTCGGCGTTGCGGGCGCGGCGCTGCTCTGCGGCAGCGGCTTGAGCGGGATTTGGGGCGGTATGCGTCATGCGTACAATGACTACACGCAGCCTGAGGTTCCTGCCTCGGCGTATACCATTGATTTTTCCGGCGGAGCGGATCAGACGCGGGCGCTGACCTTTGAGGGGCTGGGGCTGAGCTGTGCCCTTTCCGATCATTACCGTCTGGTCTGGACGGGTGAGGAGATTGACCGTGCTGCGGGGACTTATGTGGAAAAAAGCTTTGTAACGGAAACCATGGAGTGCTCGTCTGAGAGAATCGCGCAGAATCTGTATCGCCGCTTCCGTTTGGACGAGGATGCGGAATGGACGGAGCTGTCTGCGACACAGAGCCATGCGATGGCCGTGGAAGAAGGAAAATATGCCAAAAAGGATCAGCGGTGGTATTTGCTTTTGCGGCGCGGCGAGGTTGTGTATTACGCACAGCTGTACAATCTGTATTGCAACGAGACGGTTGAGCAGAGCATCACACAGCTGGTGAAAAACAAAACCAACGGAAGTACGGCGCTGTCTGAACAGGCGACGACCGATTTGGCTGCGGTAAGCGAATAAAAGCGCCGGGCGGCGGCGATACTGATATGCGCCGCCTTGCTGCCCTGCGGGCGGCGGCAGGCGGAGGGTGAGCTGTGGCGCCGTTTCTGACACAGTTTGAAAATTTTGCATAAAATAAAAGAAAAGAGACCGAAATCTCTTTTCTTTTTCCAAACATTGCAAATTTTTCAGACCGTTGCGGCAAATTCTTCGCCGCGGTGGCACAAAGGACTCGTCCCGTTATCAAACGCTTCCTTTTCTGCGTGATATGCGGCGATGACTGCGCCCTCCAGCATGCTGCGGAATTCCACATTGATGGGGTGTGCGATGTCACGGTATGTACCGTCTGGGTTCTTTCGCGAGGGCATAACGATGAAATATTTATCCTTGGCGTATATCACTTTGATGTCATGCAGTGCCAACTGATTGTCGAAGGTAACGGAAACGATTGCTTTCATGGGGCCTTCGTCGAACAGCTTGCGGATTTTAATGTCTGTGATAACCATTTTGCTTTTTCCTTTCTGCGTAGTATACCGGCTTTTGATACTTTTTCCGTCTGTGGTGACATTATAACGGGCAAATGTGACGGACGGTAAACATATCGTTATGATATTTATTAATAATTCTGCGAAATAATGCATTTTTCGGATAATATCCGCGCATTTTTGTTTATTTTGTCACATTGCGCGGGTACCTGCCGACCAGAGGAGGCTGTAATATGACGGCAAATTACGAAAACATACACAAAATTTTCTTTATCGGCATCGGCGGGGTTTCCATGAGCGCGCTTGCTTCCATTGCACACAGCCGCGGATATACGGTGGGCGGCTCTGACCGCTCGGATTCTGCGACGGTTGCCGATCTGCGCGCACAGGGGATCACGGTCTTTGTCGGTCACGACGCAAAAAACGTGATGGGATACGACACCGTGGTGTACAACGCCGCCATCGGCGCAGACAACCCGGAGCTTGCCTATGCCGAAAAAGCGGGACTGACGCTGATTTACCGCGCGGATTTTCTCACCTTTCTGATGGGGGACTATACCCATGCGGTGGGGATTGCGGGGATGCACGGAAAAAGCACCACCTCCGCGATGATCGCACAGATGTTTCTCACCGCAAAGCGTGATCCGGATATCCTGATCGGCGCGTCGCTGCCGTCCATCGGTCGCTCCTACCGGGTCGGAAAAACCGGAACGGATTTCATTTTCGAGGCCTGTGAATACCGGGATTCCTTTCTCTCCTTCCGCCCCACGATCGCGGTGGTTCTGAATGTGGAGATGGATCACCCCGATTATTTCAAGAGCATCGAGCAGGTTCGCTCCTCGTTTCGCCGCTATTTACAGATTCCCGATGCGAACGGCTGGGCCGTGCTGAACGCGGATGACCGGAACATTCCCTACTGCACCGAAGGGATTCGTGCGTCACAGTGCACCTTCGGCATCGAGTCGCCGACGGCGGATTACCGTGCGCAGAACATTGTATTCACCGGCGGTCACCCCACATTCGATGTGCTGCGCCGCGGGGAACCGTTTTGCCGTGTCGCGCTGCACCTGACCGGTATGCACAATGTATACAATGCGCTGGCGGCAGTTGCCGTGGGCGATCTCTGCGGTTTGAGCGCAGAACAGATCGTTCAGGGCTTGCAGGCGTTTACGGGTGCGGGACGGCGCATGGAGTATAAGGGTACCTTCCGGCCGACAGGCGCCGCGGTGTATGACGATTTCGGTCATCATCCCTCTGAGGTGAAAACAACGATCAACGGCGCCAAGCAGATGGACTATGAGCGGGTATTCGTTGTCTACCAGCCGCATACGTTTTCCCGTACGGCAGAGCTGCTGGAGGATTTCCGCCATGCTTTTAGCGAGGCGGACGGGGTTGCCTTTGCGGATATTTATGCTGCCCGTGAGCAAAACACCTACGGCATTTCCTCCAAGGATATTGCAGACGGCATTCCCGGAGCGGTCTATCTGCCGCAATGGGATGACATAACCGCCTGGCTCACAGAGCATACCACCGCGCGTGATATGATCCTTGTGATGGGAGCGGGCGATATCAGCCGTTATGCACAATATATCGGAGAATCATAAATCCTAAATCAACTGACGGAAAATTTAATACAAATGTTGCAGAAGGTTCTCACTTTTGTCAAGGGCGTCCTGACGGGCAGGCGGCTGTTTCGTTTCGCAGTGCGCTGTGCGTGGAAACCAATCAAATAAGATCAAAACAGGGATGTAAGCCGGACAGGCAGTGCCGCACATCGAACCTACGCGTACGCTCTGCGCGTACCTACGGCGGCAGTCCGCCGGATTTCCGGCTCCTCCTGTTTGATAAAAATTGCGCCGCCGCGCGGCGGCAGAACGGAGCAAATTGTGGCAGAAAACAACAACAAACAGAACGGTGTCGAACAGGTCATTCCCGGCGCGACGGAGTCCACTCCCTCTCGTCCGCAGTATTTTTCCTGGATCAACAACACCAACGAGGGGTCGACTGAGGCGCAGACGCTGACCAACCTTGCATACTTCGGCTGGCTGAAGGAAGCATACGGGATGCAGCTGGATATTTATGCATGGGATGCCGGAAATCTGGACGGTTCCCGCGAGACCTATCAGTCTGAAAGATCTGAAAAAATCCGCGCGCAGTATCCCCACGGATACGCACCCGTGGTGCAGGCAGCGGAAAAATACGGCATCCGAATGGGTGTTTGGTGTGGGCCGGACGGCTTTGGCAACACGCCGCAGGAGGCGGAAAAGCGCAAGGAACAGATGGTGTCTCTGTGCCGGGATTATCATTTTGCACTGTTCAAGATGGACGGCGTGTGCGGCAGACTGCGCGACGAGGTGCAGGATGTGTTTGTCGACATGATGACGCAGTGCCGTACATATTCGCCGGATTTGATTTTGCTCAATCACCGTTTGGATTTGGGAAAGGGCAATCCGTACGCGACAACCTTTTTGTGGAACGGACAGGAGACCTATGTGGATATTATGCAGGGCAACACCATGACCGCCCCGCATAACCGCGCATATCTCTTTTTCCGGGGGAACGTGCCGGGCCTGCAGCGCCTGAGCGAGGATCACGGGGTTTGCATTTCCTCCTGTGTGGATTATTTCGAGGACGAGCTGATTTATCAGGCGTTCGGCCGCTGTCTGATTCTGGCACCGGAAATTTACGGCAATCCCTGGCTGCTCCGCGACGACGAGCAGGCGCACCTTGCAAGAATATACAATCTTCACAGAACATACCGGGACATCCTGGTAAACGGGATATATCTGCCGCAGGAGACTTACGGCCCGAGCGCCGTTTCCCGCGGGTCGGAGAAGATCCGTTTTATCACGACGGGAAATCCGCACTGGGAGCGTCGGCGTGTCACGATCAATCTGAATGAGGAAATCGGCCTTGCCCGCTGTGAAAAGGTGGTTGTCAGCACACACCATCCGTATGAACGGATGATCGGCGTGTATGAATACGGAGATCGGGTGTCTGTCGAGATGGACGCGTTCCGTGCCTGCCTGATCAAGGTCTGTGATGCCGCGGCGGCAGAGCCGATGCTGCAGGGGTGCGAGTATCAGGTGCTACACGAGACGGAGGGAACGGTTGACCGTGTGCGTGTGCTTCATGTGTTTGATTCCGTCAGCCGCAGCGACGGGGGAGCCGTTCCCCCTGCTTTGGCGCAGGCAGAGCCGTTTGACCATACGATTGCGCCGCCGTGCAGGCTGGGTGAGCTGGAGCCCTGCGATGTCCCGGAAAACGCGGAGCAGTTGTTTGAAACGGCGCGCTTTGTTATGAATATGGATTCGATGGAGGCGCGGGAACTGCAGCGCGCGGGAAAAACCGCTGTGCCGCAGGTGCAGGCGGCGCGTGACGCCTTCTTCGAGCAGGAAAATTATCGGCTGCGCGGCTGCGAATCCCGCTTTGCTTTTGACGGCAAAGAAGACACCTTTTTCGATGGGCTGTCCCGCACGCCGGGCGAGTGGATGCGTCGGGACGGCGGCTGTCTGCGTGTGGATTTTGGGTCGGTGTTTGAAGCGGATGAAATCCTGATTGAATATTTTGACATTGATCAGTCGATGTCGCGCGAGACGCTGCGGCAGGAGATTACGCCGCGCGGCGACGTATCTGCCGATCTTGCCGTCTGGCACGACGTCACGGTGGAAGAGGTACGGGTTTTGCGGGAGGAAAATGCCCGGATTGTCATGGAGTCTGTGCACAATATTGAGCAGCGCCCCGGCAAACGCAAGCAGGTGACTTACGGCGTCAAGGGCATCCCGCTGCGCTATTTCCGGCTGCCCTCACCCCTTGACCGCATCTACAAAATTGCTTTGCGCCGCGACGGCAAAGAGCTTGCGCTCGAGCATCCCCACGTCAACAATCTGCTCCCCTCTTACCGAAACGGCGCTCAGGTCTGCGCTGCACGCACGGCGACGTTCAAGGTGACGGAGGAGCTGTGGCGGGAAGAATGCTATCTTGCTGCGGGCATCAACGGCAAGCACGGCGCGGAATGTGCATATGTGGTTGCGACGGTCGACGGGGTTCCGGTGGGCTTTCCCCGCCGCGCACCGTCTTATCCGGCGAATGTCTGGGAGTGCCCGGCGCATTTTGCCATGAATGCGGACGGATATTATACTTATTATCTCCCGGTTTCCCGCGACATGGTCGGCAAGGAAATTGTGCTCACGGCGATCTTTTGCGATCCGGCGCACACCGACGTGCCGGTGGAGGTATATCTGTGTGACGCAAATAATGAAAAGAAAGGCATTGACCTCGATCTGACGCTCTGAGGGAGCGAAACGAAACCAAACAGAAAACAGCCCGGACGCCGATTTACGGTGTCCGGGCTGTTTTTGTGAAACATGCGGTTTCTCAGGCAAGGGTGTTTTCTTCTTTTTCAAGCACTTTCAATACCGCTTGCAGCGCATGCTCTGTTGTTTGAAAACGGATAAATTCCCGCTGCTCCTCCGCGGACAAAGCGGCAGGCGGCACGATGTGCAGGCGCGTGACGGTGACGTACGTTTCATCGGCGCAGCCTAAAAAGACCGTACCCACCGGCAACAGCTCTCCGCCGCCGTCCGGTCCGGCAAAGCCGGTGACGCTGATGCCGATGTCGGCGCCGATCTGTTTCCGCACGCCCTGTGCCATCTGCGCGGCGACCGGCTCGCTGACAGCGGTATACTGCTGCAAATCCTGCGCGCAGACCCCGAGCAGCTTCTCTTTGATGCGGTCGGAATAGGTGACCACGCTGCCCTCTAAAACGGCGCTGGCGCCGGGGACGGCCGTCAGACGCTGTGCGATATATCCACCGGTGAGGGATTCCGCTGCGGCAACGGTTTTTCCCGCGCTTTTCAGCGCACGCACCACCTGATGGGGCAAGTCATTTTTCGGCTGCAAAACTATCACCTCGTGCAGGTTCGTTATTGGGAAACCGCGCCGATAAAAGCGCGGACGCGGGCAGGGGCTTCCGCGCCGAATACCTCGTCGGGCGTGCCCTGTGCCGCAACGACTCCCTCGTCCATAAACAGAATACGGTCGGAAATGTCGTGCGCAAATTTCATTTCATGCGTGACAATGATCATGGTCATGTGACGGGACGCCAGCGATTTGATCACGTTGAGCACCTCGCCGGTCAGCTCCGGGTCCAGCGCGGAGGTCGGCTCGTCAAAGCAAAGGATTTCCGGGTTCATCGCCAGTGCCCGCGCGATGGCGACGCGCTGCTGCTGTCCGCCGGAGAGCTGACAGGGGTAGCTTTGCAGCTTGTCGGACAGCCCGACGGAATCAATCAGCGCGCGGGCCTGCTGCTCGATTTCCTCAGAAATCTGACGGCGGTTGGTTTTCCATTCCGGCGTTTCTTTCGCCGCGAGTCTGCGCGCCAGTGTGACGTTATCCAATACATTGTACTGCGGGAAAAGATTGAAGGACTGAAATACCAGTCCCATTTTCAACTGGTTGTTCCGCTTTTGCGCGCGGGTCAGCGTTGATTGCGTGACGCCGTCGAACACTGTTTGTCCGTCGACGATGATTTCACCGCCGCTGGCGCTTTCCAGCGACGTCAGACAGCGCAAAAGCGTGGTTTTTCCGCTGCCGGAAGAACCGATAATGGAGAGGATTTCACCGCGCTCCATAGAAAAGTCAATTCCTTTTAAAACCTCGGTTTTTCCGAAATTTTTGGTCAGACCCTTTACTTCCAGAATAGCCATGCTACATCCCCTCCCCCTCAGTTTTTGAAATAGCTGAGCTTTCGCTCAATATAGCCGAACAAAAGCGTCAGGATGCCGCTGAACGCCAAATAGTACACGCCGGTGAAAAACAGCGGCCAGGTCAATCCGTCGCTCTTCATAAAGGCCTCGCCTGCCCAGATCAGCTCCTGCAGCGCGATGATGCGCGCCAGAGAGGTGTCCTTGACCAGTGTGATGATTTCGTTGGACATCGGGGGGACGATGCGCTTGACAACCTGCAGCAGCACCACGCGGAAAAAGACCTGCGTTTTGGTCATGCCCAGCACCTGTCCCGCCTCATACTGCCCCTGGGAGATGCCCTCAATGCCGCCGCGGTAAATCTCGGAAAAATAACAGGCATAATTGATAATGAAAGCAACCACGGACGCGATGAATCTGCCGTCCTCGCCCTGCCCCCATATCTGAATGTTAAATTGCAGCCCGGGAAAGTAATATATGATCATCAGCTGGAGCATCAGCGGCGTGCCGCGAATGATCCAGACAAAGGTGCGGATCAGCGCCTTGAGCGGTGCAAAACGACTCATCGAACCGAACGCGATCAGCAGGCCGAGCGGCAGAGCGCCCGCAAGCGTCAGCGCAAAAAGCTGCAGCGTTTTGGAAAAGCCCTCCAACAGGGATAATATTACGGTCTGAAACATGGAAATACCTCGAATAACGGAGAATCAGCGGTCAGTCAGAAAATCCTCTGAACACAAAACAAAGCAACGGCAGGGGAAAGCATGCTTTCCCCGCCCCTGCGTTGTTTGCAACCGTGTGTCGTTTTTTGAAATTGCTTTTGCGCGGCACGCTTATTTCTGTTCGATGACAGACTCCTGCACGCCGTATTTTTCAGCAAGCTCCATCATAGAGCCGTCCTGATAGCAGTCTACAAAGAACTTGTTGAGCTTTTCGGTCAGATCAGAGCCCTTCTTGAAGCCAACGCCGTATTCCTCAGAGTTGAGCTTGACGGTGTAGGTCAGATCAGGATAGTTGGTGCCCTTACCGATCATCGCGCCTGCCATGAGCAGGTCAATGATACAAGCGTCGGATGTGCCTGCGGCAACCTCCATCAGCGCCTTTGCCTGGGTATCGACGGCGGTGTATTCAGCGCCCAGCTCCTTCACCTGCTCTTCACCTGCAGAGCCGGTCTCCACGGCGAACTTCAAGGACTTCACAGCCTCTGCGTCCTGATACTGATCGGCCTTGTCCTTGGGCACGACGACAACCTGCGCGTTGAGGCAGTATGCGTTGGAGCAGTCCATTGCAGAAGTGACCTCATCAGTCAGGGTCATACCGTTCCAGACGCAGTCAATATTGCCGGCGTTGATTTCCTGCACCTTGTTGTCCCAGTTGATTTCAACAAATTCCACCTCGCGACCCAGAGACTCGGCAAACTTCTTTGCCATATCTGCGTCAAAGCCGACCCACTGGCCATCTTCCTGATAGTCCATCGGCGCGAAATCGGTGATGCCGACCACCAGCTTTTCATTCTTTTTGCCGCAGCCGCTGAACATTGCTGCACAGCAGACAATTGCCAAAGCCACTGCGAGAATTCTTTTCATATTTTTCATTGTTGCTACCCTTTCGTTTCTTTGATTCACAAAACGCCGCGGGGACGTCTGTGCTTGTAGTGTCATCATTATATCACTTTAATATGCTAAAGTCAAGAGGAGCGACGTAGAAATAGTGCACTAATATGCCCGTGAAAATGGATGGAGAACACAGCACTATTCACAAAAAGCGACAAAAAAGCACCGACGCCGAGTGCGGCATCGGTGTCATGCGGGGCTGTGCTGCCATTGATATTTCCATAAGTCCACGCGTCCGTTTTTCACTTCGATTCCCTCTTGCTCCAGCCGCTTTTGCTGCGCGTCGGCGCCACCGAAGGCATAGCTGCCGGAGAGCGCACCGAGGCGGTTGACCGCCTTGTAGCACGGGATGTGCGCGGGGTCGGGATTGGCATGCAGAATTTTGCCGACGGCGCGTGCGGCGCGGGGGCGCCCGACGGCTGCGGCGATCTGCCCGTAGGTGACGACCTTTCCGCGCGGCACGGTGCGCAAATATGCGTATACGCTTTCTTTCATCTTTTTCTGCTCCTGTTTTGCCCGGAATTGCCGATTCTGTTGGGAAGGCACGAAGATTCATCATCAGGCTGCGCCGGCTGAAAACACGCGACGCAGCTGTTTTTTCACGGCTTCGACGGACGGTATCAGATGCCGAAAAACTTTTGCAGGTTTTTGGATTCACCGAGTACCAGCATGGTTTTTTCCCGGGTCAAAACGGTTTCCGGCGTGACGGAGGCGTTCATTTTACCGTTTTCGTTGACAGCCAGAATATTGATGTTGAATTTTTTTCGGATGTCTAACTGACCGATGCTTTTGCCGATCCAGCTGTTCGGAACGGATACCTCAAAGATCGCCAGAGAATCGTCCAGCTCGATATAGTCCAGGATGTGATCGGAGCTATATCGGATCGCGGTCCATTTTGCCATTTGCTTTTCCGGGTTGACCACTTCGTCCGCGCCGTTGCGGAGCAAAAACTTTTCTTGGACATTTCGCTCGGCGCGCGCAACAACATATTTGCCGCCCAGCTCTTTGAGCAGAGAGGTGGTTTCCAACGAGCTTTGAAAATTATTGCCGATGGTGACGATGCAGACATCATAGTTGTTGATGCCCAGCGAGAGTAAGAAGTCCGCATTGGTGCTGTCTCCGATCTGTGCGTTGGTGACATAGGGCAAAGCCGCATCGACCCGCGCCTCGTCCTGATCCACCGCCATGACCTGATGCCCCAGCGCGTTGAGCTGCATGGCGATCTGCATACCGAAGCTTCCCAGACCGACCAGTAAAATTGATTTCATGGTGTTATCTCCTTTTTATCCGGTTTTATCCCACTGTGATTTTTTCCTGCGGCAGTTTGGAGCCGTTTGTACGTTTGGATGCGATTGCGGCAAAGATCAGGGTCAGCCCGCCGACTCTGCCGAGAAACATCAGCAACATTAAAACCGCCTGTGAGGGGATGCTGAGTGTCGGCGTGATGCCCAGCGTCAGCCCCACGGTGCCCACGGCGGATGCCGTTTCAAACAGGCAGGTGCTCATCGGCAGCTGCTCTGTGGCGCTGATGAACAGCGCGCCGCCCAAAAACAGTGTGAGATACATCAGCAGGATGGTGGACGCACTGCGCACCACATCTCCGTCGATTCTTCTGCCGAAAAAGTGGGTGTCATCTCTGCGGCGGAATATCGCCATGGCGTTGGCAAAGAGAACGGCAACGGTTGTCGTTTTCATACCGCCGGCGGTGGAGCCGGGGGAGCCGCCGATGAGCATCAGCACAATGATGATTGCCAGACCTGCCCCGGTCATGGAGGTCAGATCCGCTGTGTTGAAGCCCGCGGTTCGCGGCGTGACAGCCTGAAAGAGGGAAACCAAAACCCGTTTGGCTGCGGGCAGATCGGAAAATTCCGCAAAATAAAAGTACAGAGCGGGGAAGAAAATTAACACGGCGGAGGTCAGCAGGATGACCTTGCTCTGCATGCGGTAGCGTTTGAGGTGAAATTTATTGGTGCAGACATCGTCCCAGGTTAAAAAGCCGATACCGCCGATGATGATCAGCAGGATGACAGTGATGTTGACAACGGCGTTGGAACCGTATGCCGTGAGAGAGGCAAACGGCGCGTCGGCTGTGCCCATGATGTCAAAGCCCGCGTTGCAAAAAGCGGATACCGCGTGAAAAATCGCCATCCAAACGCCCTTTGGGCCGTATTCGCGGCAGAACACCGGCATCATGATGGCAGCGCCGAGCAGTTCGAACAAAAAGGTAGCCTTCAGGATAAACCCGGTCAGACGCACAATGCCGCCCATTTGCGGTGCGGCGATCGCCTCCTGCATGGTGCTGCGCTGCATCAGGGAGATTTTGCGCCCGGAGAGCAGCGCCAGAGACGCGAGCACGGTGATGATGCCCATCCCGCCGATTTGAATCAGCAGCAGGATGACTCCCTGTCCGAAGGCGGACCAGTAGGTCGCGGTGTCCTGCACGACAAGACCGGTCACGCAGACCGCCGAGGTAGAGGTGAACAGCGCCTCGTTTAGGGGGGTGAAATGGCCGCTTTTCGATGAGATGGGCAGCGTCAGCAAAAGCGCGCCGATCAGAATCACGCCGGCAAAGCCCAGTATAATGATTTGAAAGGAAGATAAATGTTTGCGGACGGTTTGGCGGACTGCCATGGCTTTCTCCTTTTGCGGCTGGATTGGATGCACGTTTTCTGCGGCGCATACCCTGTGCCGGACGGGTCTGCGGCAAAGAGAGCACCGAAGATGGCTGTAAGGTGCGCGATCTTCGGTGACTTCTTTTCACTTGCAAACCAAATACTTTGTATTTCCGATCACCGGCAGGGCATGCCGATTTGTACAGCATGCCCACCGGCGCTTTTGGTTAAATCAGCGATTCGTAAAGTGCGGCGATCTCATCGACAGAGGTCTGACGGGGATTGCCGGGACGGCATGCGTCGTCATATGCGGACTGTGCGAGGAACGGAATATCCTCCCGTTTAACGATTTCCTTGAGGTCGGCGGGGATGCCGATGTCGGCAGAGAGCTGCTTGACGGCGTCGATTGCCGCGCGGCGGTATTCCTCCTGGCTCATGCTTTCCGTGCCGGCAACGCCCATTGCCTTGGCGATGCTGCGGTATTTCTCGCCAGTTGCGGGAGCGTTGTACTCCATTACGGTGGGCAGAATGATTGCGTTGGCAATGCCGTGCGGCGTATCATACAGCGCGCCGAGCGGGTGCGCCATGGAATGTACAATGCCCAATCCCACATTGGAAAAGCCCATGCCGGCGATATACTGTCCCAGCGCCATGCCTTCTCTGCCCTCGGGCGTGTTGTTGACCGCGCCGCGCAGCGAGCGCGCGATAATCTCGATTGCCTTGAGGTGGAACATGTCAGATAACTCCCATGCGCCTGCCGTGATATATCCCTCGATGGCGTGGGTCAGCGCGTCCATGCCGGTTGCGGCGGTCAGCCCTTTGGGCATGGAACTCATCATGTCGGAATCGACAAATGCCACAACGGGGATGTCATGCGGATCGACGCAGACCATTTTGCGGTTCTTCTCCGCGTCGGTGATGACATAATTGATGGTAACCTCCGCAGCGGTGCCGGCCGTGGTGGGAACGGCGAAGATGGGCACGCACTTGTTTTTGGTGTCGGCAACGCCCTCCAGACTGCGCACATCGGCAAATTCAGGATTGTTGATGATGATGCCGACGGCCTTCGCGGTGTCCATGGAGGAGCCGCCGCCGATTGCGATGATATAATCTGCGCCGGAGGCCTGATATGCCGCGACGCCGCTCTGTACGTTTTCGATCGTAGGATTGGGTTTGATCTCGGAGAAAAGCTCATATGCTAACCGTGCGTTTTCCAGAACATCCAAAACCTTCTTCGTAACGCCGAATTTGATCAAATCCGGATCGGAGCACACAAAAGCCTTGGAAAAACCTCTGGCGGTTGCTTCCGCAGCAATCTGCGCGATACAACCGGCGCCGTGATAAGATGTTTCGTTGAGAATGAATCTGTTTGCCATAATGATTTTTACCTCCTGTGAGAAAAACTTCAACATTTTGCCACCCTTATCCTACCACGATTTTTGCCTTTCGTCAAGGGTGAAAAACAGATCGGACAAAAACACGCGGAACGGAAAAACGCC
>DBGFNI010000036.1:0-21036 GCA_048527645.1 Eubacteriales bacterium
GGAAACAGTTTTAACGGAAAGTCAAGCTTTCCCGATCCATGGAATCAATGATCGCCAAAGATTCCACCCGGATTCCCTCCGCGCGCAGCGCATCGCCCCCGTGCTGGAAGCCCTTTTCAATCGCGACCGCGCAACCAGCAACCGCGGCACCCGCAAGCCGACACAGTTCCGTCATCCCGCGCAGCGCCTCTCCGTTGGCCAAAAAATCGTCAACTAAAAGCACACGGTCCTCTTTTACAAGAAAATCCCGGCTCACAACAATCCGATTTTCCAGATTGTGGGTGTAGGAGAACACCCGAGCCGAGTATACACTGTCATCCATATTGGAACTTTTGCTCTTTTTCGCGAACACCAGAGAAGCATTCAAATGATATGCCGCCGCCATTGCCAGCGCAATGCCGGACGCCTCAACGGTCAGAACCTTCGTCACATTCGCATCCGCATACAGGCGCGCAATTTCCTGTCCCATTGCCATCATGAAGGGGACATCGATACACTGATTGAGAAACGAGCCGACATTCAGAACATTCCCGGGGTAAACCTTTCCCTCTGCCAGAATCTTTTCTTCCAATGCCTTCATGCTCCAGCCTCCCGAAAAGTGAAATAGCCGTCCGATCCGCGGCGGTAAAAAAAGAAAAACAGGGGTTGCCCTGCATTGTCTGATCTCCGGTGAACGGGAAATCCTGCATGTCCGAAATACCGAAGCCGACAAATAAAAATGATAGTAGTATTATAGCATGAGATCAACGCAATGTCAATCGTTTTTTCCGATTTTTCAAAAAGTTGTGACATTTGGAATGTTTTTTCCGGATAATGTGATTTCTTTCGTCAAAATGTCCGAAAAACGCCGCCCGACGCGACGATATCCGCATCTTTGCGCGCCGGACGCATATAATGTATGTGATCGAATTACCGTTAAATTCCATCGAAATGTGAGGTTCGCCATGCTTGTAACCCGTCCGTATAACCGAAACCACGCATATGCCTATGCACAGCGCTGGGCGCTGTCACGCAACGCGCTGTTCTACGACTTCGCGCCCATCGGCGGCGACTGCACCAATTTTGCCTCACAGTGCCTGTATGCGGGCAGCTGTATGATGAATTATACCCCCACCTACGGCTGGTATTTCATTTCCGCGGAGGATCGCAGCGCCTCCTGGACGGGGGTTGATTTTTTTTATAATTTCATCACGCAAAACAACGGCGAGGGTCCCTTCGGCCGCGAGACATCGGCGCAGGAGATCCTGATCGGCGATTTTGTCCAGTTGGGCCGCGCGGACGGCACCTTTTATCACACGCTGGTCATCTGCGGCGCCGTCGGCAACACCTTCTTGGTTTGCGCGCACAACAACGATGTGCTCAACCGTCGGCTCAATACTTATCAGTACGACTTGATCCGCTATTTGCACATCGACGGCGTTCGCTTTATCACCGCCGATCCCGACAATTGCTTTGAATCGGTTTACAATGGCATTTCCATTTACCCCACGCAGGCGCAGAGCGTACCCACTCCCACGTCCCAATCGCCTGAAGCGCCCGCGCAGCCAACGGAGACGCCTGCGCCCACCGCACAGCCAATGGGGACACCCTCGCCGCCCCCTCCGATGGCACAAGGCGAAGCCGCACCCCCGCAAGCTCCCTGAGCGGCAGCCCTTCCGTCTCTTGCTGTCTGCCGTTTTCCGCTGATCGTTTTTGGCATTTCATGCGGTTTTATCTGCTGCCCGTAAAATTTACACCGCGTCTACACTTTCCCCGACAAAGCGAGTATAATAAAAGTAAGAAATACTCACGAAAGCGGGGATCCGTCATTGAATATTCCGACATTGATTGTTGCGCTCGCCGTGGCGGCTCTCTTCATCGCCGCACTCGCCGTCATCATACACAAGAAAAAAACCGGAAAGTGCTCCTGCGGCGCTTCCTGCGGGTGCTGTGCCGCCCAAAACTACTGCCGCGGCAAGCAGACACGCAAGTAAAAATAAGAAAATCCCGTACAGGGAATGCTTGGTGCCGGAAAAGATCAAAGCACCGGCTGTGCATAAAAACATGCACAGCCGGTGCTTTTTGTATCGGAGTGGAAAATGCTGTGCACCGGGGCAGCTTATGATCTGCCGATCCTTGCGACGCCGGTTTTTTCGGCTGCCTGCATCACGGCTTTTGCCACCACGCTGGCAACGCGCCGATCCAGCGCCTGCACAATGATATTTTCTTCGCTCAACTCCTCCTCCGGGATCAGCGAGGCAAGCGCCAGAGAAGCCGCGACCTTCATTTCCTCGTTAATCTCACTTGCGCGGCAGTCCAGCGCGCCGCGAAAAATACCGGGGAAAGCCAGTACATTGTTGATCTGATTGGGAAAATCGGAGCGTCCTGTGCCCACGACCCGCGCCCCTGCCGCCTTAGCACGATCCGGCATGATCTCAGGCGTGGGGTTTGCCATGGGAAACACGATGGGCTGCGCCGCCATGGAGCGAATCATGTCCTCGCTGACAATGCCTGGCGCGGAAACGCCGATAAAGACGTCCGCCCCGCGCAGTGCATCCGCAAGATCGCCTGTTTCGCAAGCGAGATTGGTATGGTGCGCGATTTCTTCCTGTGCGGGATTGTTTTCCGGCTTGCCGCGATAGATCATGCCGAAGCGGTCAACCATCGCCAAATGCCTCACGCCCATGTGCAAAAGATGGCGACCGATCGAGATGCCTGCGGCGCCCGCACCGTTGATCACCACCTTTGCCGTGTCAACGGTTTTGCCGACGACCTTCAAGGCGTTGAGCAGCGCGGCGGCAACCACGATCGCCGTGCCGTGCTGATCGTCATGAAACACGGGGATGTCACAGACCTCCTTGAGCCGACGCTCGATTTCAAAGCAGCGCGGTGCGCTGATATCCTCCAAGTTGATGCCACCGAAGCTCCCTGCAATCAGCGAAACCGTCCGAACGATCTCATTCACATCCTTGGAGCGGATGCAAATCGGGAACGCATCCACGTCCGCAAACGCCTTAAACAGCGCGCACTTCCCTTCCATCACGGGCATGCCCGCCTCCGGGCCGATATCGCCAAGCCCCAGAACGGCGGTGCCATCGGTGATAACCGCCACCAAATTAGAGCGGCGCGTCAGCGCATACGACAGCTCCGGGTTTTCTTGAATGGCAAGGCACGGCGCGGCGACACCCGGCGTGTACGCCAGCGAAAGATCCTCCCTGTTTTCCACCGGGCAACGGGCGATTACTTCGATCTTCCCGCCCCATGCATAGTGCTTTTCCAAACTTTTATCCGCAATACTCATTTTGTCTTTTGCTCCTGTCCTATCATTTGTTCGGGATGAAACGCCGCGTCAAATGCGTCCTCGTCCATAAAGCCCAGCGCAAGGCATGCCTCTTTGAGCGAGAGGTTTTCCGCATGCGCTTTTTTTGCCACCTTTGCTGCATTCTCATAGCCGATAATCGGCGAAATCGCCGTCACAAGCATCAGCGAGCGGTGTAAATTTTCCCGCATGCGTTCCGCGTCCGCCTCAATGCCCTGCACGCAGTGCACGCGGAACGATTCCATCGCGTCGGAAAGCAGCGTCACGGACTGCAAGAAATTATAGATGCAGACCGGCATGTACACGTTGAGTTCAAAATTTCCCTGTGAAGCGGCAAGCGCCACGGCGGTGTCGTTGGCAATGACCTGAACGGCAACCATGGTCAGCGCCTCGCACTGCGTGGGGTTGACCTTGCCGGGCATAATGGAGGAGCCCGGCTCGTTCTCCGGAATACGAATCTCCCCCAGCCCGCACCGCGGACCGGAAGCCAGCCAGCGCACGTCATTGGCGATTTTCATCAGATCTGCCGCAAGCGCCTTCAGGGCGCCGTGCGCAAACGCCAGATCGTCCTTGGCGCTGAGCGCGTGAAACTTATTGGGATCCGGGCAAAAAGGCAAGCCGGTCAGCGCCGCAATCTGCTCTGCCGCCAACGCGTCATAGCCCGCAGGTGCGTTTAGCCCCGTGCCGACAGCCGTTCCGCCGATGGCAAGCTGATACAGCCCGTCCAGGCTTGCCGTGATCTGCTCCCGGCAGCGTTTGAGCATGCCGTACCAGCCGGAAATCTCCTGCGAAAAAGCAATCGGTGTCGCGTCCTGCAAATGCGTGCGCCCGCTCTTGACAATCCCTTTGTTTTGCTCCGCCAGACGCTCAAACGCCTCTGTCAACGCGTCCAGCGCGGGCAGAAGCCTGCGGTTTATTTCCGTGGCGGCGGCAATATGCATAGCAGTGGGGAACGTGTCGTTGGACGACTGTGACATGTTGACGTCGTCATTGGGATGCAAAAGCGTCTTTTGCGCCGCGCGGTTTGCCGCATTGGCAATCACCTCATTCACGTTCATATTCGACTGCGTGCCGCTGCCGGTCTGCCATACGGAAAGCGGAAACTCCCCGTCAAGTTCTCCGCGCAGAATCCGGTCGCAGACCGATTCAATCGCCCGGTATTTTTCCTCCGTCATTTTTTGGGGCTGACAGCGTCGGTTTGCACCGGCGCAAGCCTTTTTCAGCACGGCAAATGCATAAATCACGGAAAGCGGTATCTTTTCCGTACCGATCTTGAAATTATCAAAACTCCGCTGCGTCTGTGCGCCCCACAGCCGCTCCGCCGGGACGCGTACCTGCCCCATGGAATCATGCTCCATACGATATTCCATATACTGTCTTTTCTCCTTTTCCACTGTCTTTTTCGCCGTCATGCCGCGCACTCCACGCAACCGCCTCGGCCAAAAAAAGACGGGATATTTCATCCCGTCTTTCGGATTGCGTCAAAGCCCCAGCACCGCAGCGCCGATAATACCGGCGTCGTTTTTCAGGGTAGCCGTGCGGATCTCGGTCTGATTGCCCCGATCCTTGGTATAGCGCTCTGCCGCAACCAGCCGGCGCAGCGGCATCATCAGGCTGTCCTCTCGCTCGTTGGACACGCCCCCGCCGATCGAGAGCACCTTCGGCTGAAAAATGTTGATAATGTTGGAGACGCCGCAGGCAAGATAGGACAGATAGGTGTCCACCACTTTCTGTGCCGCTGTATCCCCCTGACGCGCTGCGGCGAACGCGGTCTTGCCGCTTGCGTGCTCAAGTTCCCCACCGCACAGCTCCCACATCAGAGAGTTGGGGCATTCCTGCATTTTTTCCTTTGTCATGCGGATCAGCGCGGTCGCAGAGCTGTATGCCTCCCAACAGCCGCGTCTGCCGCAGGAACAGGGCACGCCATCCTTTTCAATGACGATATGACCCAGCTCCGCTCCGGCGTAATTGAAGCCGGAATACACCTTGCCGTCGATGATAATGCCGCCGCCGACGCCGGTGCCCAGTGTGATCATCACCGAGGTATCAACGCCCTTTGCACAGCCGGCAACCGCCTCACCCTTTGCCGCCGCGTTGGCGTCGTTCTCAATATAAATATTCTGTACGGGCACATGTTTGCGCAACTCATCCACAATGGGAAAATCGGAAAACGGAAGATTGTTGGCGTATACTACCACACCGTGATCATGATCCACCGTACCGGGTGAAGCAATCCCCACGCTCGCAATATCCGCGTGCGACAGTCCCATCTGTGCGATCAGACTGTTTACAACCTTGCCCATATCCGCGACAATCTCCTCCGCAGTGCGTTCTGCATTGGTCGGCAGAGAATCCTTTTTCAGGATTTTGAAGTTCTCGTCTACAACACCGGCAGAAATATTGGTGCCGCCCAAATCAATTCCAACATAATACATGGTTTGCTCCGTCCTTTTATTAGTGGTTGTTGTTTTCGGTTACATAATAATACCGAAATTATAATACCTTTTTTTCCCAAAGTCAAGTGAATACGGCGTTTTTCCGTAATTGTTTTTTCTTTTCAATAAATGCCAAATGCCGTCAGATGGAATCTTCCAACTGCATACTTTTATTCAGTCTGCGCGTCAGCTCCTCGGCTGTATTATATCCCATTTTTTTCTGCCGATGATTCATCGCCGCGATTTCCAGAATAATCGCCAGGTTTCGCCCGGGACGGACGGGAATCGTCATTGCCGGGATCTCAATGCCCATAATGTTCATGCTCTCCTGATCCATCCCCAGCCGTTCGTAGGATTTGCCCTGCACCCACGGTTCCAGCTTAATGACCAGATCGATTTTTTCCGTCTGCTTGACCGCGCCCATACCGAACAGACGCCGCACGTCAACCACGCCGATTCCGCGCAGCTCCACATAATGTCGGATCACCTCCGGCGCAGAGCCGACCAGCGTTTTTGCGGAGACCTTTTTGATTTCCACCGCGTCGTCCGCAATCAGGCGGTGTCCGCGCTTGACCAGTTCAATGGCGGTTTCGCTTTTTCCGACGCCGCTGTCACCGAGAATCAGTACGCCCTCGCCGTATACCTCGACCAGCACGCCGTGGCGGGTGATGCGCGGCGCCAGCTGCACCGACAGATAGCTGATCAGCGCCGCCGTAAAAGAAGAAGTCGTTTCTCCCGTGCGGAGAATCGGCACACCAAACGCCCGCGCCAGCGCGTCAAATTCATCAAACATATACAGCTGGTTGCACAGCACGACGGCAACCGGCTTTCTCTGCAAAAAGGCGCGCAGGCGCTCTTTGCGTTCTTCTCTGTCAAACATGGAGAGATACTGATGCTCCACATTGCCGATGATCTGAATCCGCTGCGCCTCAAAGTGATCGAAAAAACCACTCAAGGGCAAGCCGGGGCGGTTGATATCGCCGCGCTCCACGCGGATCTGCTCCAGGTTGTCCGGCGCATACAGAACCTCCAGGGAAAACTCCTCTATCACCTTTTTCAGCGGAATCGTAAATTTTACCGACATACCATACCTCTTCTTTTCCGCGCAGCGCCGTCGCTGCGGTTTCGTACATATTATATACAGATTTTACCATATCCCCCTCAAAAAATCAAGTAACACACCGATTTTGTCGGCCGTGAAACGCAATTTCTCCGAAAATTCTCCGTTTCACACGGCGGACCGCGACGTTTTTTTGAAAAACTATTGCAAAAAACAGGCAAATTGTGTAAAATAACAAAGAGACTTTTTGCGTAACCGTACGCAAAAGAAAGGAAACCGACCATGAGCGAAACCCAAAACACACAAAACACGAATCTCACCGATGAAAGCCCTGCACCGCAGCAAAAGAAAAGAATTTTCTCCGGCGTGCAGCCCAGCGGCATGCTGACCATCGGCAATTATCTCGGCGCCATCAAAAACTGGACCGCATTGCAGAATGACTATGACTGCATTTACTGCGTGGTGGATATGCATGCCATCACCGTCCGCCAGGAGCCCGCACTGCTGCGCCGCCGCACACTGGAAACCCTTGCCGTTTATATCGCGGCAGGACTGGACACGCAGAAAAACACGCTGTTTATTCAGAGCCATGTCCCCGCGCACGCAGAGCTGTCCTGGGTGCTCAGCTGCTACACCATGTTCGGCGAGCTATCCCGCATGACGCAGTTTAAGGACAAGAGCCAAAAGCACGCGGACAACATCAACGCCGGCCTCTTCACCTATCCGGTTCTGATGGCGGCGGATATTCTGCTTTATCAGGCAGACATGGTTCCCGTCGGCGTTGACCAGAAGCAGCATGTGGAGCTGGCAAGAAACATCGCCGGGCGCTTCAACCAGTTGTACAGCGACACCTTTGTCATGCCCCAGCCCTTCATTCCGAAGGCCAGCGCCAAGATCATGTCGCTGTCCGACCCGACGAAAAAGATGAGCAAATCCGATCCCAACCCCAACGGTTATGTGGGAATCCTGGATGAAAAAGACGTCATCATCAAAAAATTCCGCCGCGCCGTCACCGACAGCGATACCCACGTCTGTCTGGGCGAGGGCAAAGACGGCGTCAACAACCTGATGACAATTTACGCCTGCTTTACCGGCAAGACCTATGAGGAAATCGAAAGAGAATTCGACGGCCGGGGATACGGCGACTTCAAAAACGCCGTCGGCGAGGTCTGTGCGGATGCGCTGGCGCCCCTGCGCGCGGAATATCACCGTCTGATGGCAGACAAGGCATATTTAGAAAGCGTCGCAAAAGAGGGCGCGCAAAACGCCTCGCGCATCGCACGCAAAACACTGTCCAAGGTTTACCGCAAGGTCGGCTTTACACAGTTTTAAGAGGTAACATCAAAATGATCTATTCTTCCATCGACTCGGTCAGCTATTACAGTCTGATTCTCGCTTTGGTCGTCGGGTTCGGCATTGCCTTCGCCGTCACGCCGCTGATCAAGCGCCTGGCGTTCAGAATCGGCGCGGTTGACATCCCGAAGGATAATCGGCGCATGCACAAAAAGCCCATGCCGCTGATCGGCGGCTTGGCCATTTTTCTCGGTTTTTCTGTTTCCGCGGTTGTTTCGCGGCTGGTCTCCGTAGACACCTTCCGCTTGCAGTTTCTTCCTCTGTGGTGCGGCGCGTTTCTGATTGTCATTCTGGGCATTTTGGACGATATCTTCGAGCTGAAGCCCATTGTGAAATTTGCCGGGCAGTTTGCCGCGGCGGCAATCCCGATTCTGCGCAATATCACAATCAACAATATTTTCGGCATTCAGATTGAGAGCCGCGTGCTCTCCGTTCTCATCACGCTGATCTGGATTGTCGGCCTGACCAACGCGATCAATTTGATCGACGGGCTGGACGGTCTCGCCTGCGGCGTGTCCTCCATCTGTTGCGTGATTCTGATGGTCGTTTCTCTTCTGAAATCAGAACTGTATGTCACGCTGCTCACCGCGGGACTTGCCGGCGCATGTCTGGGCTTTCTCCCGTATAATCTGAATCCCGCCAGCATTTTCATGGGCGATACCGGATCAATGTTTTTGGGCTATACGCTGGCTGTCACGTCCATCATCGGCGTGTTCAAATTAAGCGCAGCGGTATCCTTCATCATCCCGATTATTGTGTTCGGTCTGCCGATTTTTGATACTGCATTTGCCATCATCCGCCGGGTTCTTTCCGGGCGCAGCCCCTTTTCTGCCGACCGCGGGCATCTGCATCACAAGCTGGTGGACCACGGCTTCAACGTCAAGCAGAGCGTGCTGATTCTCTATGCGATCTGCTCCATCCTTGGCTGTTTTGCCATCATGGTGACAGAGAGTAAATTCAGCAGCACTTTGGTGATTTTCATCATCGCGCTCCTGATCGGCCTGTTCAACCGCGTCATGACGTTTCTCTCCGACTGGCGCGAACAGAAAGAACAGAAAAAGGATAAGTCCGAGACCGAACAGGACACGCCCGCCGCACCCACCGCGGAGCAGGAAAGTGCCGAACAGCAGGCGCAAGACGGCGAGAAGAGCGGAAAGCAAGAAAGCGCAGCAGACAGTTCCGACGAGCAAACCTCTGACTGAGCAGACCCTTCCGCGCCGGACACCGGCAACTGATTGTCCCGCGCTTTGCAAACAAAAAGACCACGAAAACGCGGTCTTTGTTGATCTGGTTCCGATCTGAAACTGCCTGATTCACACACACCGAATATCCGGGTGCAAAGCAATCAGAACAAAAAAATATACGCAAGCGCCGCCAGCAGCAGCAAATGGTCGTTATCCCGCAGCCTGTCTTTTTTCAAAAAGCAGTCCTGCCCGGACAGCAGAAAAAAGATCACAAGCCAGATCAGCCAATCGTCGCCGCCGCGGGATTGCTCCTCACACACCGAAACGGGCGCACGGCAGGAGCAATCGCACTGTGCTTGCTCCTCGCAGGGGGAGGGCTTTGTCTCGCGGCACACGTCTTCCTTTTCAAAGGCGGAGCCGTGATATCTGGGAGGCAGATTTTGTCTTTCATTTCTGTCGCACTGCGCTCGGTTCTCTTCTTTTTTCTGCGCGCAGGAGGCATCCGGAGAATAGTGGTGGCTGTACATTTGCGTTCACCTCGCTTTCCGAATCTGACAGTATTTCGACTGTCTTTTCGTGTTTATTCTTCATGTTTTTCCGTGCCGTTTTCCGGCATTTCCGGGTGAGCATTCATCACTGCCGCTCACAGGAAGCCCTTCATGCCCTGTGCAAGCTGCGTCAGTTTCATGATTTTCAGCACACGGTCGAGTTTTTCCCGCCGCTCATCCGGCAGATATGGGCGCAGCGCCTTGAGCAGGACCAGATCCTCTTGGGTCAGGCGCATCCCGCCGGGTAATGAGAAGCCCACGTCCTGTCCCGGCGGCATCAGATGCGGCACAGCCGCCTCCGCCGCGCCGCCGATTGCATCTTCTTCGCGGTCCGCATGTTGTTGCGGCGCACCGTTCTGCTGTATGGGTGCATCCCCCTCCGCGTTTGCCGACAGAGATTTTGCCAGCGTCATGACGCGCTGCAGCATTTCCGGGTCAGACAGGATTTGCTGGAATGCTTCCATGGGGTCTTTCGCCTCTTGATCCGCCATGTTTTCACCCCCTGTTTTCGCATTTACGGATTTATTTTCCCTGCAGACTTTCCGTTAATTTTTGCACCGCGTCCGGCCCCAACTGTGCAAGAATTCTTTCTGCCTCGCGATCCGATATGCCGTCAAGTTTTGCGCGAATCGTTCGCATGTCAGCCGTTGCCCGCTGTGCCGCCGCCTGATCAATGCCGGCCGCCTGTGCGAGGCTGCACAGCTGCGCACGCAGCTGCGCATCGTCCATTGATAAAAATTTGTTCAGCATTTCCTGATTCCATTCCATAAAAACATGTGCTCCTTTAGATGTTTTTTCGTTTGCAGTCTATGCGGCGCGAAAAAACATGACACAAGGTTTTTACAAAAAGGGTTCTTTTTATATGAAATTTCTGGTTTTTTCCGATTCGCACGGCGATTTTTGCACCATGCAGTCCGTTTGTCTGTCCCATCAGCGGGATTGTGACGGCGTGCTGTTTTTAGGCGACGGGCTGCGCGATCTTGCCGCCTTGAAAAGCGAGTTTCCCGCCCTCCCCGTGATCGCAGTGGCAGGCAACTGCGACATCGGCGCCGATGCCGCGGGCGTCAGCCCCTTAGAGCTGCGGACCTTTGAGAACAAGCGGTTATTGCTGTGTCACGGCCATCTGTATCATGTAAAATACGGCTGTGACAACCTGCTGTACGCCGCACAGGAGCAAAACGCCGACATCGTCCTATTCGGTCACACGCACCGTCCGCTGTATCAATATATGCGTCTGGGCGCGGACGGCATGACAGAACGGGCGATTCATCTTTGCAATCCCGGCTCGGTTCGTCAGGGGCGATACGGGATTTTGGACATCGGCGATTTCGGCGTCATGTTCAACTGTGTCGATCTGAACCGATAAACCGGCAATTCGCAGAGCCGCTCTCCCCGCCGGGCGAAGCATGCGGCGCAGGCCCTCCCAAACGGCAGAAAACCGAATGCAGCAGAAAGGAAACGAAAAATGACGGACGTCCCGAAGAGAACCAACCGCTACGCCGAAATGATCAGCTTTGGCTGTATGCTCGGCGCAGTCAGCTTTTATCTGCTTTCCCGTATCGAATCGCCGCTGCGCGCCCTCTTGCAGATCGCCGCTGTCATTCTTCTGGTAACCGGGCTGCAGCTGCTGATTCGGTATACCATGACAACCTTTTTTTATTCTTTGGACGAGGAAGACAATTTTATTGTGACAAAGCAGGTCGGACGGCGAAAAAGCGTTCTGTGCGATCTGACATTAAAGCTCACCGTCGCGATCTGCGAGAACAAAAAAGATCAGAATTTTGAAAAGCGGTACGGCCGTGTGCAGCACAAATACAATTGCTGCGCCAATCTGATGCCGGAAAAAAGCCATGTGTTCATTTTCGAATTCGCCGGCAAGCAAAGCGCCGTTGTCTTTGAGCCGAGCGACGAATTTTTGAAAGAGATGCAGGCACGTGCCGAAAAGTACCGAGAAAAAGCGGAAGAATGAAAACAGGAAAAAAGTTACCGATCAATTCGGTAACTTTTTTGTTATTTTGGGAAAACTGAATGCGTATAACATAATATGCAGCCGTTCGCCCGGAGAACACAAACACTAACGGGAAAATGAACGCCGCAAAAAAACTACTGTCAGATCGGGGAAAAACGCATGAGCTATACACCGGCATTGGAAAAAGCACTGTCAAATATGGAGCGCATTGCGACGCAGGGCGGTTACGCATACATCGGAACCGAGCACCTGCTTGCCGCTTTACTGGAAACGGAAAACACCTATGCCGGGCAGCTGCTGCGGGATGCGGGCGTTGATCGGGAAGAAATCCGCCGGATGCTCTCTGCCACACCCGGCCGATCAGCAATCCGAAAAGTCGCACTCCGGCGCAGCGAAAAGCTGGAAGCCGTATTGCAAAATGCACGGGAGGAGGCGGGTGAGGGGCAGCGCCTGACGGGCAGCGAGCATGTGCTCTTTGCACTGCTTTCCGACGCCTCCTGTGCCGCATACCGATATATTGCCGCGCTCTGCCGCGACACGGGCGAGCTGTTTCGACAGACGGAAGCGCTGATTGAAAACGACAGCCGCTCCGATCTGATTCACGCATATCACCAGCCAAATGCGGCAGCCGACCCCGCCGGCGTGCACCTGCTGGAGCAGCTGACGCTGGACATGACGCATCAGGCGGCGATGGGAAGTTTTTCTCCGCTGATCGGCAGAGAAAACGAACTGTCCCAGTTGATCCGCGTTTTGATGCGAAAAAGCAAAAACAACCCGTGCCTGCTCGGCGAAGCGGGCGTGGGAAAAACCGCCGTTGTCGAAGGTCTGGCAAAGAAAATCAACGACGGGGACGTCCCCCGGCCGCTGCTTGGGCACAGAATTTTATCGCTTAATTTTGCAAGCGTTGTTGCCGGAACAAAATATCGCGGAGAATTTGAACAAAAGCTCAGAGAGATCATACAGGCGCTGGAAGCCGACCCCACCCTGATCCTCTTTGTCGATGAAATCCATACCGTGATGGGCGCCGGCGGCGCAGACGGCGCCATAGACGCCTCCAACATTCTCAAACCGGCACTCGCGCGCGGCACCCTGCGGCTGATCGGCGCAACCACCTATGACGAATACCGTCGCTTTATTGAGAAGGATAAAGCCATGGAGCGCCGCTTTGCGCCCATCAGCATCCGGGAACCCACCCAGCAGCAGGCGCTGCAAATGCTGGAGGGACTGCGTCCGGGGATGGAGGCGCACCATGCCGTGCGCATCACCCCGCAGGCGCTGCAGGCGGCGGTCACGCTGTCCGCACGGTATATCAAAGATCGGTATCTGCCCGATAAGGCGATTGATCTGATCGACGAGGGCGCCGCCCGAAAGCGCGCGCAGAACGGCTATGTATCTCACGCTGACTTTTCCGCCGCGGTGCAGCGGGGAGATTTGCAGCGTGCAAGGGAGCTGTCGGCAAAAAGCGGCGCTCCCCGGCGCGGGCTTCGTCTGACGGCGCAGGATATCGCGCAGCTTTTGACGGAGAAAAGCGGGATTCCCGTCGGCGACATGGCGCGCGGCGAGCGCAAAAAACTGCGTGCTCTGCCCGCGCAAATGAACAAAATGGTTTTCGGTCAGGCTGCCGCCGTCTCCCAGATCTGTGACACGGTGGCGCAAAAACGGCTGGGGCTGGGCAATCCCCGCACGCCGATCGCCTCATTTCTTTTCGTCGGGGAAAGCGGAAGCGGCAAAGTGAGCACGGCTATGGCGCTGTGCCGCGCGCTGTTCGGTGAAGAGGATGCGCTGCTGCGCTTTGCCCTGTCTGACATTTCCACCAAAGCATCGCTTGCCACACTGATCGGCGCGCCGCCCGGATATGTCGGCTATGAAGAAAACGGAAAGCTGACGGAGGCGGTGCGCCGACGGCCGTACAGCGTGCTCCTGTTTGATCACGCGCAGGATGCTGCGCCCGCCGTCTTCGCTCTGCTGACCCGGATCTGCGCCGACGGTGAAATCAAAGACGCCGCAGGGAGAAGCGTTGATTTTTCCGGTACCATCGTCATTCTGACTGCTGATTTGCCCCTTTCAAAGGGCGGTCAGCTCGGCTTTTCCCCACGGGAGGCACAGCCCGCAGATGCAAAGGCGGTATGCCGCACATATTTTCCCGATACGCTTCTGTCCGCGCTGGACGCCGTGGTTCCCTTTTCCCGACTGAGCAAAGAGTCTCTGACCAAGATCGCAGAAAAGGAAATGAAAACGGTTCAGACCCAGGCCGCCAAGGTCGGCGTGGAGGTGAAATGCTCCGCCGCCGTTTTTGAGCAGCTGGGCGCGCGCGCCTGGATGCTGGGTGAGGGCAGCGCGGGCGTCACGCGGATCATCCGGGAAGAAATCGCCTCGCAGCTCTCGAAAAAGCTGCTGCACGGAAAAGCCCTGGGCAAAGACGGCGCCGTTTTGCAAATCGGTGTGTGCGACGGCGGCGGTATCTCCATCACCGAGGGAAAAAAGTAACCTGAATGCAAACCGTTCATATAATGTACCAAACAAATCTTATCTGAAATCCGAGGAACACCGACCTATGGTACATGAATCTGTTTTATCGTGTCTGCCGCATGCGGAATGTTATTTTGCGGCATGCAACACCCCGGACGGGTTTGCAAGCCTCTTTGCCGATATTTTTTCGCCGCGCGTGATGTCTCGTATCTTTATCCTCAAGGGAGGACCGGGCACCGGAAAGTCAAGCATGATGCGCCAAATCGCCAAAGCCGCGGAGGAAAAAGGCCACCGCGTGACCTATTATTATTGCTCTTCCGATACAGACTCCCTGGACGGGATTGTCATCCGTGACATCGGAACCGCCGTGCTCGACGGCACAGCGCCCCATATGACCGACCCGCTCTATCCGGGTGCCGTGGAGCAGATCGTCAATTTGGGACAGTTTTTCGACGTGCCGCAGCTGCGCTATCACCGGGAGCAAATCGCCCGGTACGGCAAATTGCAGAAAAAGCTGTATCAGCGTGTATACACCTATCTGAAAAACGCAGATAACTGCATGCAGATCTGCCGCCAGATCTGTGCACAGGCATTTTTGCAGGAAAAGGCGCAGGGTGCGGTTGAAAGACTGCTTCGAAAAATCCCGCACAGCGGCGAACCCGTTTATGAAAAAGCATATGTCACGGCGATCGGTACAAAAGGGATCGTACATTTTGAAACCTTTGACCGTATGGCAGAGAAGAAAATATATGTGATCAACGGGCACGGCGGCGAAGCGCTGCTCTTCTCCCTGCTCGAAAAAAGTCTGAAGAAAAAAGGCATATCGCACACGCGTCTGATCGCGCCGGAAAACCCGAACGGCGCGGAGGGCTTTTGGATTCCGCAGGCAAAGCTGCTCATCCGGCTCCACCGCGGAGAGACAATCTGCGCAGAGGACAAAACCCTCAACATGGAGCGCTTTTATTGCAGCGAGATGCTGCGGGAAGAAAAAGCCGCTCTGCGGCAAAGCCGCGGCGAAGCCGTCCGCGCGCGCGCCCTGGCGCTCGGGCTGCTGGCACAGATCGCCGATGTCCATACCCGCCTGGAGGCCATCTACATTGCCGCCATGGATTTTTCCGGCGTGCAGCAGAACACGGAAGATCTGATCAAAGCACTGCCCCTGTAGCAAGCCGTCTTTGCAATCGGACAAAACGCCTTTGCCGGACGCAAAAGAAGCTGTCAGACAGTTCCTCTTTTTGTGTCCGGTTTTTCTTTTTTCTCCGAATTCGTCCAAAATTGTAAAAAAGACGTAAAAATATTTCTTCTTCCCCGGATTTTTCTCGGCAAAATCTTGTAAAGCAATCAAAAACGTGATATAATGAAATGAATGATAACTGCAATACAAGGAGAGGTTCCGATGAAATACTTAGTGGTACTGGCAGACGGCATGGCCGATTATCCCATCGAGTCACTGGGCGGAAAAACGCCCATGGAGGCGGCAAAGAAGGATTTGATGAACCGTCTGGCACAAAAATCTCTGGTGGGCACCGTGTCCAACGTGCCCGAAGGAATGGTTCCCGAAAGTGACACGGCAAACCTGGCGGTCATGTCCTACGATCCGAAGATTTACTCCAAGGGGCGCTCCCCGCTGGAGGCGGTCAGCATGGGACTGGACATGCAGGAAAACGAAACCGCCATCCGCTGCAATGTGGTCACACTCAGCGACCAAGGAGAAAGCTGCTATGCCGACCGGATCATGCTGGATCACAGCGCAGATGAAATCACGACCGAAGAGGCGGACAAACTGATTGCAACCATCGAGCAGGAGCTGGGCAACGACATGCGCCATTTTTACACCGGCGTCAGCTACCGGCACTGCCTGCTCTGGAAAGACGCGCCCGCATTCACCAATTTCATGCGTCCGCATGATATCATCGGCAAGCGCATCGGCGAATATCTGCCCCACGGAGAGAACAGCGAGGAATATCTGGCGCTGACTGAAAAAAGCTTTGATATTCTGAAAAACCACCCGGTCAATCTTGCCCGCATGGAGCGTGGCCTGAAGCCCGCCAATTCCATCTGGCTGTGGAGCCCCGGCAAAAAGCCCGCACTGCCCTCCTTCACGGAAAAATGGGGGCTGCGCGCTGCTGTCATTTCCGCGGTTGATCTGATCAAGGGCATCGGCATCTGCGCCGGCATGACCTCCATTGACGTGGCGGGCGCAACCGGCAATATTCACACCAATTTCAAGGGAAAGGCAGACGCCGCCATTCAGGCGTTTGCAGACGGATATGAATATGTTTACATCCATGTTGAGGCGCCGGACGAAAGCGGCCACCGCAACGAGCTGGATAACAAGATTCTTTCCGTGGAAAAGATCAACGACCTGATTCTTGCACCGACATACGAATATCTGTGCTCCTGCGGCGAGCCCTTCAAGATTCTGGTGCTCCCGGATCACCCCACGCCGCTTTGTCTGCGCACCCACTCCATGGAGCCTGTGCCTTTCATGATCTACTCCTCCGAAAAGGAGGAAAACGGCGTTGAAATCTTCACAGAGCAAAGCGCCGCAGATAAGCAGTTTTACATACCCCACGGGCAGGATCTGATGAATTACTTTATCGAAAAATAAGGGGATCGCATATCATGAATGCTGAAGTTCAGCCCAAAAGTGCCAAGCAAACGCCGCCCTCTTACAAGGTTCCCAACTGGATTGAGGGCGTATATGAAGTCGTAGAATCCGTCGCACAGGCGGTCGTCGTCGCCATTCTTCTGCTCTCGGTGTTCTTTCGGATTTCCATCGTTGACGGCGAGTCCATGCTGCCGACGCTGCAGGACCGCGACACCCTGATTATCTCAAATTTTCTCTATGAGCCAAAGCAAGGCGACATTGTCGTGGTGCAGCCGATGACCCAGCAGATGCAAAAGCTGATTATCAAACGTGTGATCGCGACTGAGGGACAGGTTGTGGATATTGACCCCGCCACCTGGACCGTCACCGTTGACGGCGAGCCGATTGCAACGCCGCGGGAAGACTATATCCTGTATACAGAAGGGTATTCCATGGTCACGGGAAACATCTCGTTTCCGCACACCGTCCCCGAAGGCAAGGTTTTTGTCATGGGTGACAACCGCAACAATTCCACCGATTCCCGCTTCACATCAGTCGGAGACATAGACAAGCGGTTGGTCGTCGGACACGCGCTGTGCCGCGTTCTGCCGTTTAGCAACCGGAAGAGCCTGCTGTCATAAGCACAAACATCATCTGCACAAAGGAGGTAGCGGCATGCCGTCAGAAATCATCCAGTGGTTTCCCGGTCATATGGCGAAAACCCGCCGTCTGATCACAGAGAATTTACAGTATGTCGATATCGTGGTGCAGCTGTTGGACGCGCGGATTCCGCGCGCGTCCGAAAATCCCGAAATCACGCGTCTGGTCGGCGCCAAGCCGCTTTTGACCCTGCTGACCAAATCTGCTCTTGCCGACCCGGCTGCCTGCCGCCAATGGCTCTCCTATTATGAAGCACAGGGGAGGCGGGCAATCTTTTTGGACAGCATCACCGGCTACGGGCTGGATCGCTTTCAGGCGGCAGTGGAAGATATTTTACAGCAGAAAAGACAGCGCTATGCCGCACGCGGCATGGAGGGGCGGACGCTCAAGGCAATGATTGTCGGCATCCCCAACGTCGGCAAATCCTCGCTGATCAACCGCCTGTCCGGCTCCAAAAAGGCCAAGGTGGAAAACCGTCCGGGCGTCACCGTCGCAAAGCAGTGGGTAACCACCGACATCGGGCTGCAGCTGCTGGATATGCCGGGCGTGCTGTGGCCGAAATTTGAAGATCAGCGCGTCGGTGAATTTCTCGCCATGACCGGCGCAATCAAAGATCAGATTCTGGATGCAGAGCGCATTGCCATCGCTTTGTGCGGCGCACTGCGAAAAACGGCGCCCGCGCAGCTGTGCGCGCGCTATAAGCTGGGCGAGATCGGACAGTATGACGGGATGGAAGACTGGGAACTGTTTGAAGTGATCGGCAAAAAACGGGGCTTTTTGGTCCGCGGCGGCGAAATCGACGCCGAACGTACCGCCAAAATGCTTCTGGATGAATTCCGAAGCGCCAAAATCGGTAAAATCACCTTGGAATTACCCGGAGAATGACATCATGCTGGACTGGAATATCGAAAATGACATATACAGCCGCGGCTATCACGCCGTGTGCGGCTGCGACGAAGCGGGGCGCGGCCCCCTGGCAGGTCCGGTGGTTGCCGCCGCAGTCATCCTGCCTCACGGGCTTTGCATCGAAGGGCTCAACGACTCTAAAAAGCTCTCGGAGAAAAAGCGGGATGCGCTGTTTGCGCAAATCACCGATCAGGCCGACGCATATGCCGTCGCCTGTGCCACCGAGGAGGAGATCGATCAGCTGAACATTCTCAATGCTTCTCTGCTCGCGATGCGCCGTGCGGTGGAGCGCCTCTCCCTGCCGGCGGACTTCGCGCTGATTGACGGCAACCAGTCCCGGGGCTTCACGCTGCCGACCATGACCGTCGTCGGCGGAGACGGCAAGTCGCCGTCCATTGCCGCGGCGTCTATTCTTGCCAAGGTCACGCGGGACAGAATGTGCATGGAGTTGGACGAGAAATACCCGCAGTACGGCTTTGCCAGACACAAGGGCTATCCGACCCGGGAGCACATGGAGCTGGTTCGCAAGCTCGGACCCTGCCCGGCACACCGGCGCAGCTTCTTGAAATTTTTAGAGCGGTGAAAGACACAAAGACGTTGGGCGATCTGGGAGAAACGATTGCGGCACGTTATCTCAAACGCCGTTTTTATCGGATTTGCGCAAGAAATGTCAGCGCGCCGCACGGAGAAATCGACATTGTCGCCTGCAAGGCAGACACCCTTGTGTTTGTCGAGGTCAAGACGCGCACGGCGGGACGGCAATATCAAACGGCGGCAGCCGCCGTCGATTCCGCCAAGCAAAAGCATCTGCTGTCTGCCGCGCGGCACTATCTGCTATCACACCCCACAAAGCGGAAAATCCGTTTTGATGTGATTGAAATCTATGTAACACAGCAGGAGCGCGACCGACTCCTCTCGAAAAAGCGCATCGGCTTTTCCCGCATCGGAAAGGTTCATCATATTATCAACGCGTTTTCTTCCTGACGCGGCGATTCTTGCTGCGAGTCCGCCGGCGCTTTGACCGGCAATCAACCTGACAATCATCGCCGCTTTCGCGGCGGAACGGAGGAGATATACTATGCATTACATCAGTACAAGAGGCGGCACAACCGCCGCAGACGGGCTGCACAGCGCCGACGCCATCAAAAAAGGTCTTTGCGCGGACGGAGGGCTGTTCATGCCGGAGCAAATTCCGCAGATCGGCAAATATGATCTGGTCAAGCTCTCCACCATGACCTATCCGCAGCGCGCAGCGTTCATCATGGGAAAGTTTCTCACCGATTACGATCCCGCCGAACTGTTAAACGACTGTACCGCCGCGTATGACGAGAGCCGCTTCCCCGGCGGGCCCGCACCGCTTCATACCCTGACTGAACACAACCGCGTGCTGGAGCTGTGGCACGGCCCAACCTGCGCGTTTAAAGACATGGCGCTGCAAATCATGCCAAAGCTCCTCTCTCGCTCCCTCGCCATCACCGGCGAAAGCAAGGACGCCTTCATTCTGGTTGCAACCTCCGGCGACACCGGCAAGGCAGCACTGGAAGGATACCGTGACGTGGATCGCGTCCGCATCATGGTATACTACCCGGTCGACGGCGTGAGCAAAATGCAGAAATTGCAGATGGCAACACAAGAGGGAAACAATGTCTCCGTCTGCGCGATCCGCGGCAATTTTGACGACGCGCAAAGCGGTGTCAAGGCGATCTTTTCCAACGCGGACGCCGCACAGGCACTGGCAGAAAAAGGCCTGTTCTTCTCCAGCGCCAATTCAATCAACTGGGGTCGGTTGGTGCCGCAGATTGTCTATTATTTCTCCGCATACGCGGATCTGTTGGAGAGCGGCGCGCTGCGCCTGGGCGATCCGATCAATGTCTGCGTCCCCACCGGCAATTTCGGCAATATTTTTGCCGCATATCTCGCCAAGCAGATGGGACTCCCGATCGCAAAATTCATCTGCGCCTCCAACCAGAACAACATCCTGACTGACTTCTTCCGCACCGGCTGCTATGACCGCAACCGCGCGTTCCACACCACCATTTCACCCTCCATGGATATTCTGATCTCCTCCAATCTTGAGCGATATCTGTACCTGCGCGCAGGCGCCGAAAAGACCGCGCAGTATATGGAGCAGTTGCGCCAAACCGGAAAATACACGGTTGCGCCTGAGATTTTTGCCGATATTCAAAAGGAATTCTGCGGCTACTATTGCGATGAGGAAAACACCCGCGCAACCATCCGCGAAACATATGAGGCACACCGCTATCTGATCGATCCGCACACCGCCGTCGCGGTATCCTGCGCGCAGCAGTATCAGCAGCAGACACAGGACGACACCCTGACGGTCATTGCCTCCACCGCCAGCCCCTACAAATTCCCCGCAAGTGTGCTCGGCGCGCTTTCAAAGAACGTGCCGGAAGATGAATTTGAAGCACTGGAAGCCCTGCATCAAAAAACGGGCACCCCGGTTCCCGCACCGCTGTCCGCACTGCGCACCAAGTCCGTTCGCTTCGATACGGTCATCGACGCAACGCAGATGCTGGAGCAGACGCTTTCTGCCGCAGAAT
>DBGFNI010000037.1:0-12971 GCA_048527645.1 Eubacteriales bacterium
GCTGATCAGAATGATCAGATCGCCGGAGCTGATGCTTTTTCTTTGCATTTGTGCTTCCGGCGAGACCGAGACAACCGCGGTTGACTCCGTGCAGCAGTCATCCCACCCGTCGTCGCAGCAGTTGTGAGAGAACAGCGTGGGAATGCCGCAGCCCGCCGCATAAGACTGGTAGCCGTCAGCCGCCTGAAATATCGCATGCAGCGTTCTGTCACCGGTTTTGATCCCTGCCGGATCCGGCAACCCCGTCGCTCCCACACGCATTGCGCCGAACACCTGACCGCGCGCAGCCGCAGCGTCCATCAGCGCGTATGCCGCACTGCGGTTGCTGTTGTCATAGACATCATCCTGCTCCAAACAGGTGCGGCTGTTTACATTAATTTGCAGATAGCCGGTTTCCGTCGCGCCATCCGGCATGGTCACAGCGACGCTCAAAGCGGAATGATCGGAATCTTCAAATTCACGCAGATGCGTCAGCATGCCCTGATGCCTGAGAAAACGGCGCGGCATGTTCATGATTTCATACAGCGTGACGTCAAAGTGGCGCCCCTGCAGTGACTCACTCTTCTGCAAATAATCCTGAAAACTCCGATAGATAAACTCATCCTGCGCATGAAAGTCCGAATACGGCCGGTGCAGCGGCAAAAAGGACGCGCGGGACTTCCACAGCATATCGGCAATCTGAATTTCCAGCAACTGCGGATCCCGGTTGGCAAAATCCAGATAATAGCTCTGGCAAAAGAGTAAATCTGCCATGGAAATATGCAAATTCAAATCATATCGCAGTTGCTCCAGCATTTTCTCGTCCAAAAAGCGGAAGTTGATCAGTTCCCGATCCTGCCTCTCCTCCAAACGATGCATGTTGGAAAGGCTTTTCCCCTCGAGTTCTTCCCGGCTGCCGATCTGTTGAGCAAAGCGCCGCCGCTGTGACTCGTCCAGAGTGCCGTCTACAAAAACAAGATAACTGATTTTCACCGCGGCGTCGTTGTGCTCCTCCAAAAAGTCAAGGCAACCCTTCAGATAGTCCGCAATGTAGTCAAATCTTGATTCCAGCCCTCCCAACGCAAAGCAATAGCCCGGGATATCCGGTCGTTGCTCCCAGGTAGAGCACAGAATCGGCTGCACCGCCAATTTTTCTTTTGCAATCTCAAAAACAGGCTGATCAATGCCGTCGAAGGTAAAATGCGTGATCAGACGAACCGCACGAAGCTGCTCCACACCGAGCTTGCCGCGCAGCAACCGCTGCCATTCGTGCGGCTTATCCGCATAGATGCTTTTTGGCTCTACAAACAATTCAAAATGCATCGTTACCTCTCCAATTCACCGAAAAGTTGTCCCGCCCGATAGCCTGTCAGGCGCACCGGATAAACCGCGCCGTGCGGGACGCTGCCGGGTACGCTTACCCGCAGAAAATTCGTTGTGTGTCCACTGCTCTCTCCGTGCTGCTCCTGCTCGAATAAAACAGGATACACCCTGCCCTGCGCGATTTGCTCCTGCAGAAGTTCCTCCCGCACCGCATCGGCACATGCCTGCAGCCGCGCGGCGCGTGCCTCCCGCCGGGTGCGACTGAGCTGATCGGGAAAATCGTATGCCGGCGTGTTGCGCCGGGGCGAGAACGGGAACACATGTATCTGGGCAAACCGGGCGCGCCGGACAAAATCCAGCGTTTCCTGCGCCTCTTCTTCCGTTTCTCCGCAGAAGCCCGCCATCAGATCGGTGGTGAACAGAACGTCCGGGATGGCAGCGCGCAGATTCTCCATGATCTGCAGCAGCATTTGCGGTGAATATTTCCGGCGCATCCGCGCAAGCACCGCGGCGCTGCCGCTTTGCGCAGAGAGATGAAAATGCGGCATGACATGCGGCAGAGCCGCAATGCGCGCGATCACCTCCGGCTTCATATAGGTCGGCTCTAAAGAGCCCAGACGAATCCGCTCAACGCCCGGTAATGCGTCAACACGCTCCAGCAAATCCACAAGACTGCCCCCTCCGAGATCTTTGCCCCAAGAGGCAACCTCGATCCCGGTGAGAACCACCTCCCGATAGCCGTTGGCAACCAGTCCCCTGACCTCCGCCAGCACCTGCTCTGCCGGCTTGGAGGCAACCGCACCGCGCGCGCCGGGAATCGCACAGTAGCTGCATCGGTTCTCGCATCCATCCTCAATTTTGACATATGCCCGTGTGCGCTCCGAGCGATGCACCTGCATCGGTTCAAAGTCGTGTCCCGTCACCTCGGAAACCCGGCAAACCGCCGCTTCGCACTTTGCCCGTTCCTCCAAAAGCGAGAGCACCGCTTTTGCCGCCGCCATTTTATCCCGGCTGCCGAACACATAGTCCACTCCCGGAATTCTTGCCACCTCTTGCGGCTGTGTTTGGGCATAGCAGCCGGTAATCACAATTCCCGCAGCCGGATTCTGCCGCACCGCGCGCCGGATCATCTGCCGGCATTTGCGGTCACTCTCCGCCGTCACCGTGCAGGTGTTGATCACATAGGCATCGTTGACTGCATGAAACGGCGCGATTTGCACGCCGTGCGCCTCCAGATATTCCGCAATCGCCTGACTTTCATACTGACTGACCTTGCAGCCGAGCGTGCAGATTCCCACACTCGGTTTTTTCTGTTCTGCGCTTGATTCTTTTGTCATTCGTTTCCGTCTGCCACCTTCACTGTTACAATATACCCCTGCATATTGTCTCCGTCAATCCGATAATCCTCCGCCCCGTAGGGAATCGGAATCTGCTGCGTCTCATCCTCTGTCGCCTGACAGTAATATATCTCCCATACGCACCCGTTCTCCCCCTGTACGGTCAGATGCTCACCGTTGTAGGAAAACAGCGTGACATACTCGATATACTCTTCCAGACAATAGTTCAGTTCCTTCATTTTCAGCGCATGCGGAATGCCCACATACCGAAAATGCCACGATTCGTAGGAGGCACCGGTTACCGCGGTTTTGTCCTCAGGATAACGCAGAATAAAGCCGTAGGAGGCGGCGTTTTCCGTCAGCCATGCGCAGTCACCCGTCGGCTTGACCGCGTAGGTTCTGCCGTCTGCCGCCAAATAATTCAAATCCAGTGACAGCCCCGTGTGATGCTCGCTGTAGCCAACGGGACTGACATACTCATCCGCATACTTTTTTCCGCCGATCCGGACATAATAGTCATAGATTTCCTGCTGTTCCGCTTCCGTGCGATATGCCTCACGGATCACCAGCTGCGCTGTGCCGCCGCTTGCACGGTATCCGGCAAGCCAGTCGTGCAGCGCCGCGCTTGCCTGCGCCTGCAGCATCATGCCCTCTCGGTCCACGCCGTAGACGTCGTTTGCCGTCAGCGTTTGCAGCTCCGTCGGCTGCGCAATGCGCTCCACCTTGTGGCTCTTGTTGATCAGCAGCAGCTCCCCCTCATAAATATCACTGCGCGGAACCTCGACATATGCGGTCGTCGGCACCTCCTCCGGGGGTGCAGTGGTGATGCTCACCGGCGCCTCGGTCTGCTTGCTTTGGAAGAGACCTGTGCCACCCTGCTTGTCTGCAAGCGCCGAAAGCGCCAGCACCACAACAGTGATGATTACTACGGCAAGCAGCGCAGAAAAAGCAAGTGTGATCATGCGCTTTCTGCGGCGGGCACGCTTGATAGCGGCAATTTGTTCGCGCGTCAGCCGCTTTCTTCTCGGATTGTATTCGTTCATAGTTAATCTCCCATCCATCGGGTCAAATTGCAAAAATTTGCATTATCATTATACCGCATCCCGCCGCAGATTGCAAGAGGTGGCAAATCGTTTTTTTCCAGCGTGAAAAACGCACAGTGTTCCCCGAAACGCAAACAAAAGAAATTGACAATCCGACCCCCGTGTGATATACTAATAGATGTATATTTCAAAGCAGAAGGAGGAGATACCGTGGATCATTTTGAATTGGTGTCGTCCTATCAGCCCATGGGCGATCAGCCCCGTGCCATCGAGATGCTGAGCGAGGGCGTGCTGCGCGGCGACAGGGAGCAGACGCTGTTGGGCGTCACCGGCTCCGGTAAAACCTTCACCATGGCAAACATTATCGCGCGTGTCAACCGCCCGACGCTGGTGCTTGCGCACAACAAGACGCTTGCCGCGCAGCTGTGCACCGAATTCCGCGAGTTTTTCCCGCACAACGCCGTGGAATACTTTGTGTCCTATTATGACTATTATCAGCCGGAGGCTTATATCCCCGGCCGCGATCTGTATATCGAAAAGGACGCGATGATCAATGACGAAATTGACCAGCTGCGTCACAGCGCCACCGCGTCCCTTTTGGAGCGGCGCGACGTCATCATCGTCTCCTCCGTCTCCTGCATCTATTCTTTGGGCGATCCCTCCGAATATAAAAATCTGCTGATCACGCTGCGCCCCGGCATGACCATGGAGCGTGACACACTCATCGAGCGCCTGGTCGCAATCCAGTATACCCGAAACGATGTCGCGTTCGCCCGTGACAATTTCCGCGTGCGGGGCGATGTGGTCGAGATCTTCCCGGCGAAAAGCCGCGACCGCGCGCTGCGCGTCGAATTCTTCGGGGATGAGATCGACCGGATTTGTGAGATTAATACCGTGACGGGAGAAATGTACGGCGCCTTGAACGCCGTCACGGTTTTCCCCGCATCGCACTACGCGGTCTCCGATGAAAAACGGGAAGACGCTTTACGCGAAATCGAAGAGGAAATGATCGAGCGCGTTGCGTTTTTCAAACAGGAGGGGAAAATGCTGGAGGCGCAGCGCATCGAGCAACGCACCCGATATGATCTGGAAATGCTGCGCGAAATCGGTTTTTGCTCCGGAATTGAAAACTATTCCCGCGTGATGAGCCGCCGCGCGCCCGGCTCCACACCGTATACCCTGCTCGACTTTTTCCCGGAGGATTTTCTTCTGTTCGTAGACGAAAGCCATGTCACCCTGCCGCAGGTGCGCGGCATGAGCGGCGGCGACAAAGCGAGAAAAACCAATTTGGTTGAATACGGCTTCCGCCTGCCTTCGGCATATGACAACCGCCCGCTGTTTTTTGATGAATTCACGCAAAAGCTCAATCAGGTTATTTATGTCAGCGCAACCCCGGCAAAATATGAGTTGGAGCGCTCCACGCAGATGGCGGAGCAGATTATCCGCCCCACGGGTCTTCCCGACCCGGAGGTTGAGGTGCGCCCCATTCGCGGGCAGGTTGACGATCTGATGGGCGAAATCCGCATCCGCGCACAGCGCAACGAGCGCGTGCTGGTCACCACCATGACCAAAAAAATGGCAGAGGATCTGTGCGAATATCTGGAGGCAAACCAAATCCGCGTGCGCTATATCCACCACAATGTGGAAACGATCGAACGCATGGAGATCATCCGCGATCTGCGCCTGGGCGAATTTGACGTGTTGGTCGGTATCAATCTGCTGCGGGAAGGGCTGGATATCCCAGAAGTTTCTCTGGTGGCGATTCTGGACGCGGACAAGGAAGGCATGCTGCGCTCTTCCACCGCTCTGATTCAGACCATCGGCCGCGCCGCGCGCAATGCCGACGGCAAGGTCATCATGTACGGCGATTCCGTCACCGCCTCCATGCGCTATGCCATTGATGAAACAAACCGCCGACGCACGCGTCAGCTGGAATACAACGCCGCGCACGGCATCGAAGCAAAAACGATTATCAAGCCGGTGCGCGATGTCATCGGGCTGGGCGCAAAAATCCCCGGCGGCAAAAAGCAGCGTCCGCAGCAGAGCAAGCAGACGCCGGACCATCTGCCGCAGCCGCAGTCCATGACACAGAAAGACCGCGAAGCACTCATCACCGCCCTGGAACGGGAAATGCGGCAGGCGGCAAAGCAGCTGGAATTTGAGCGCGCGGCATATCTGCGCGATAAAATCAAAGAGTATAAAGAGAGTAAATAATCAAGAAAAAAGGAATCCGTCCATGGCAAATCATTATCTCACGCTGCGCGGGGTGCGCGTCAACAATCTGAAAAATATTGATCTGAAAATTCCCCGCGACAAGCTGGTCGTGTTCACCGGCCTTTCCGGCTCCGGCAAGTCCTCGCTGGCGTTTGAAACCATCTACGCGGAGGGACACCGCCGCTTTGTCGAATCCCTCTCCTCCTACGCGCGCATGTTTCTCGGGCAGATGGACAAGCCGGATGTAGATTCGGTGGAAGGACTTTCCCCCGCAATTTCCATCGACCAGAAAACAACATCAAAAAATCCGCGTTCCACTGTGGGAACCGTCACGGAAATCTATGACTACCTGCGCCTGCTTTACGCACGCTGCGGCGTGCCGCACTGCCCGGTCTGCGGCAAGGAGATCCGCCGTCAGTCTTTGGATCAGATTGTCGATCGGCTGATGGATATCCCCGATGGCACCCGTTTTCTGGTTGCGGCGCCGGTCGTCCGCGGAAAAAAGGGAATGCACGAAAAGGTCTTTGAAAGTGCAAAAAAGAGCGGATATGCCCGCGTGCGCGTGGACGGCAATATGTACGAACTGTCTGAACAGATCACTCTGGACAAAAACTGCAAGCACGACATTGACATCATCGTAGACCGCCTGGTGATGCGCCGTGATCTGACCGCGCGCCTGAGCGACTCTGTGCAGACCGCGCTCGGATTGACGCAGGGAAATGTCAATATCATTCTGCTCACGCCGGTAGAGGGCTTTGTGCCCGAAATGGTTTTTTCGCAGAGCTATGCCTGCGAGGAGCACAATTTCTCAGTCGGGGAGCTCTCCCCCCGTATGTTCTCCTTCAACAATCCCTTCGGTGCCTGCCCCGACTGCGCAGGTCTTGGGGAGACTGCGGTGGTCTCACCGCGTAAGCTCATCCCGGATTTCAGCCGCTCGCTGCGGCAGGGGGCGGTTCAGTGCAACGGCTTCAAGACCTGTGACGAGAGCACCTGGATGGGCCCGCTGATCGCCAAGGTCGGCGAAGCATACGGCTTTACGCTCGACACCCCCCTGTCCGATTACAGCCAGGAGGCTTATCAGGCGCTGCTGTACGGCACGGGCAAGCAGAAATATCATGTAATCCGCTATTATGACGGCGTCAAGCACGACCAGACGGTCGCCTTCGACGGCATCGTCAGTATCATCCAGGAGCGCTCGCGCATGGGCAATCTCTCCGACGGCATGAAGGAATACTACGAGCAGTTCGTCGAAAACGTCCCCTGCCCGACCTGCCGCGGCAGACGGCTGAATCCCGCCGCACTCGCCGTCACGGTCAACGGCAAAAACATTTTTGAATTCTGCGCCATGTCCGTTTCGGAAGGGCTGGAATTTGTTGAAAAACTGACCTTTTCCGAGATGGAATGGCAGATTGCGCGCGAAATTGTCAAAGAGGTGCGCGCCCGTCTGAGCTTTCTTTCCAGCGTCGGGCTGGAATATTTGACGCTCAACCGAAAGGCAGGAACGCTGTCCGGCGGCGAAGCGCAGCGCATCCGCTTGGCGACGCAGATCGGCTCCTCCTTAATGGGCGTGCTGTATATCCTCGACGAGCCCTCGATCGGTCTGCACCAACGCGATAACCACAAGCTGATCGAAACCCTCAAGCGTCTGCGTGATGTGGGCAACAGCGTCATCGTCGTGGAGCACGATGAGGAAACCATGCTTGCCGCAGATTATATCGTCGATATCGGTCCGGGCGCGGGCGTGCACGGCGGCGAAATCGTCGCAGCGGGCACCCCCAAGGAAATCATGCGCAGCAAAAAATCCATCACCGGCGCCTATCTTTCCGGCCGCAAAAAAATATCCGTCCCCACACAACGGCGGACAGGAAACGGCAATGCACTGACCGTAATCGGCGCCAAAGAGAACAACCTGAAAAACATCACCGTTTCCTTCCCGCTGGGCACCTTCACCTGCGTCACCGGCGTTTCCGGCTCCGGCAAGTCCTCTCTGGTCAACAGCATTCTGCTGCAGGTGCTCGCGCGCGATCTGAATCGCGCCTTTGCCTATCCCGGCGCACATGACCGCGTGGAGGGGCTGGAGGCGCTGGACAAGGTGATCGCCATCGACCAGAGCCCCATCGGACGGACGCCGCGCTCCAATCCCGCGACCTACACCGGGCTGTTCACCGACATCCGCGAGCTTTTCGCACAGACCACAGACGCCAAGGCAAAGGGTTACACAGCCGGGCGCTTCTCCTTCAATGTCCGCGGCGGACGCTGCGAAGCATGCGAGGGCGACGGCGTGAAAAAAATTGAGATGCATTTTCTGCCCGACGTCTATGTCACCTGCGATGTGTGCAACGGCAAGCGCTACAACCGCGATACGCTGGACGTAAAATACAAAGGCAAAACCATCTCCGACGTGCTGGAAATGACGGTAGAGGAGGGTCTGTCCTTTTTCTCCGCTCTGCCGAAGCTGCGCAACAAATTGCAGACCCTGTTTGACGTGGGACTGGGCTATTTACGAATCGGTCAGTCTTCGACAACCCTCTCCGGCGGCGAAGCACAGCGCGTCAAGCTGGCAACAGAGCTTGCCCGCCGTTCTACTGGAAAAACCGTCTATATTCTGGACGAGCCGACCACCGGTCTGCACACGGAGGATGTCAAGCAGCTGATTGCGATTTTGCAGCGCCTGGTTGACACCGGCAACTCCGTGATCGTCATCGAGCATAATCTGGACGTCATCAAAACCGCCGATTATATCATTGATCTGGGGCCTGAGGGGGGCGCGGGCGGCGGCACGCTGGTTGCCTGCGGCACCCCGGAGCAGGTCGCGCAGAATCCCGCATCCTATACCGGGCAGTATCTGCGCCCGTATCTCTTCGGAGCGGAAAACTCCGCACCCGATCAAACAACCGCAAATGACACCAACGGAGGAAAGCAAGCATGATAAAGAAACCCGTTTTACGCAGTATCACCCTGCTGCTCACCCTCGCAATTTGCCTTGCCGTTGTCCCGCTCACAGCTGCCGCACTCCCCGCGCAAACCGATCAGACCGAATGGGAGATTCTGCGCCTGACAAACCGGGAACGGATTGCCGCCGGACTGCTGCCCCTGTCCATGACAGAGCCGCTGCAAAAAGCCGCTGACATCCGCTCAAAAGAATGTCACACCTCCTTTTCCCATACCCGTCCCAACGGCACCTCTTGCAGCACCGTTCTGGACGAAAACGGCATTTTTTGGCGCAGCATGGGCGAGAATATCGCCGCCGGGCAGTCAGGTCCCGCACAGGTTACGCAATCCTGGATGAACAGCGAGGGACACCGAAAAAACATCCTGTCCAATTTTGTACATGTGGGCATCGGCTATTATACAGATAACGAATGTGCCTACCGCAAGCACTACACGCAACTCTTCACTGGCGGCTGTCAAACCGAAAAAATATGGGTACAGGACGCCGCGGGCGTTCTTCACATCCAAGCCGGCACCGATGTGGACGACTGGAATCTCACGCTGTGCGTCAAATGCACCTGTGGCACCGGCTATCTGCCACTGACCGCGTCCCTGTGCACGGGATATGACAAGCGCGCAAACGGCGCGCAGCAGATTACGGTATCCTTCCGCGGCGCAACCACGGTCTTTGCCGTCTCCAAACGCTTTGTCGATGTGCCGGAAAATGCGTGGTACACCGATACGGTATATCAGGTGGTGGAGGCCGGTCTGTTTGACGGCGTTTCCGCAACCGCATTTGCCCCGGAGGCGTCCATGACGCGCGGCATGCTCACCACGGTGCTCTATCGCCTGCACGGCGCATCGGGAGCGGCGGATGACTGTACTTTCTCCGATGTCAAGCCAAACGACTGGTTTGCCCCGGCGGTTGCCTGGGCACAGCAAAACGGTATCGTTGACGGCGTCGGCGGCAACCGCTTTGCGCCGAATGAGCCGATCTCCCGACAGGACACGCTCACCATTCTTTACCGCTATGCGGGTCTGTGCGGGCTGGATTTGTCCGCAGAGGCAGATCTTTCTGTCTTTTCCGATCGGGATCAGATCGGCGCGTGGGCACAAAGCGCCATGGCTTGGGCGGTCGGCAACAGTCTGATCCGCGGCAAAACGCCCGACACCCTTTGCCCCCGCGATCACATCCGGCGCAATGAGGTCGCAACGCTTATGCTACGCTATCAGCAGCTTTGCAACGACAGAAAATAAATCACAATCGCTTTGCAGATAAAAAAAGAGCATCCCGGCACCGTGCTTTTCGCACCGTGCCGGGATGCTGTTATATCATCTGACATTCTGATCGGAAACGCAATTGCTTTTTCTGCCCGCCGTTCAACTGCCTGCGCTATGCAATATCCTTTCGCGTATAACAGATATACGCCGCGACAAGTCCGATTGCAAGATATCCCATTCCCAGCAACAGCCTGCCGCTGTCAAGGCGCATGTTTTGCACAATATCCGCGCCCTCCGTATAGCCGAACGGCGTAATATATTTCAGAAATTCCGCCTGGTCGGAAAGATTCGCAATGATGTTTAGAAAATACATCACCGCCGCCATCCCCAGCCCCACACCGACGCTGCCGCGCCGCAGGAAAGCCGAGATGCCGAAGCAGATTCCCGCCAGTTCCAGCTGCATGAGCAAGTATGCCGTGTGCAAAAGCGTGATCTCACGCAGCGGCAGCGGCTCGCCGATCAGCGCAACAGACCCCAGTGCAACACCGTAACCGACCAGGTTCATCACCAGAATCTGCGTGACAACGGCAAGCCATTTTTCCGTCAAAACGCGGACGCGGCTGATCGGGTGCGTCAGCAAAAACTCCGCGGTGTGATCCTTTTCCTCTTTGGCAAGCGCGGCCGATGCAATCAAAGCGGCAAAAAAAGCCCCGCCCAATCCCAAAATATTGCCGCACTCGACCGCGTAAAAACCGCTGAGCGTGCCAAAATCAATCTCGTCCATGCCAAAGGCCTCTGTAAAAGAGCCCATCGAAGCAAACATCTCACCGGCTTGCTGCATCTGTCCCTGCATCTGCGGGAACATCAGAACGCAGATGCCGATCAAAAAGCTGATCGCTGCCGTCCAGACCAGCAGAGAGATTCTTCCCTGCCGCCATTCATGCCTCCACAGTGTCACCGTGCTCGCCTCCCTCATAGTAATGCATAAAGATTTCCTCCAGATCCGGCTCTGACACGGTCAAATCCGTGATGCGGTGCGCCGCAAGCGCCCCAAGCAGTTGATTGATGTCGCCGCCGTACAAAAAGCTGACCCCGTCCGCGCTGCGGCTGATGTCCCGCACACGCTCCAAGCCATCCGGATCAAAGTCATCGCCGTGCACCGTCACGCGCTTCGCGTTGGTTTTCGCCAGATTTTCCACGCTGTCACAGGCAACAATGCTCCCCTGCCGGATAATCGCCGCTCGGGTGCAGTTGCGCTGAATCTCCGACAGGATGTGGGAGGAGAGAAAAATGGTCGTCCCCTGTCGGTTGCGCTCCCGCAGCAAACGGAAAAACTCCCGCTGCATCAGAGGATCCAGTCCTCCCGTCGGTTCATCCAAAATGCATAGCGGCGGACAGTGCTGCAAAGCGCAGACAATGACGACCTTCTTGCGGTTGCCAAACGACAGCTCCTCCACGCGCTTTCCGGTGTCCAGCTCCAGCCGCTCGCACAGTCGTGCCGCCTCCGCCGCACAGTCTGTTTTGCGCAAATCGGCGGACAGGCGGATCACATCCCGCACGCGCATCCCGGGATAAAAAACTGCTTCACTGGGCAAATAGCCGACCTGACGCAGAATGTTTTGCCGCTGATGCACCGGGTCAAAGCCCAGCACGCGCGCAGCCCCGCTTCCGGCGCGGATCAGCCCCAGCAAAATCCGAATCGTTGTGCTTTTTCCGGCGCCGTTTTGCCCGATAAATCCGAAAAATTCTCCCTGCTCCACGGAGAGAGACAGGTCAACAATTCCTCTTGCCTTGCCGTAATATTTCGTCAGGCCTTCTGTTTCAATTGCTTTTATCATTGTTCCGCTTTCTTTCCCACTCAACAAAATTTCACCGCGGTTCCGTATGCGATCACCTCCGCAGCGCCCTGCATCACGGCGGAGGAGCCGAAACGGATATTGATCACCGCATCCGCCCCCAGCGCCGACGCTTCATCCACCATACGTTTGGTCGCTATCTGCCGTGCCTCTGTCAGCATCTCGGTATAGCCGACAATCTCACCGCCGACAAGCGTTTTCATACCTGCCATAAAGTCTCTGCCGATATTTTTGGACTGCACCACCGTCCCCTTCACCAGACCCAGCACCTCGATTTCACGTCCGGGTACATAATCAATGTTCAAAAGCAGCATTTTTCTTCCTCCTCATGCGGTATTGTCAAAACTTTTTCGCCTCGTCGATTCCGCCCTCAAGTGCACCTTCCCAGCAGCATCCTGCGGATCTCCTCGATCGGAACGCCGAGCTTGCGCAGCAGCTTGATCTGTCGGAGAACCCTGATATCCTGCTCGCCGTATTCGCGGTATCCGTTTTTTTGTGTCTCTTCAGGGAGAGAGCAGCCTTTGTTCTTCGTAAAAGCGGATATTTTTTCGCGTGATTCCCGTCAGCGTCTCAACCTCTTTGATTTTCACCGGTTTCACCCGCCTTTCTGCATGCAGTATATACCTTCCACCTGGGGGAAAGTCAATAGGATTTCAAAACTTTTTCCTTTTTTCATACAATTTATATGAAAAACTGCGGCATATCAATTCTCATTGCGCCTTTTCCATTTCCCGATCCCCCTGCTCCAGTCGGGGGAGAACCGTCTTTTTCCAGATTCGGTTCACCAGCCAGATCACCGCAAGATCGCTGATTCCGGCGTACAGCAGGGAGACTCCCGCAAGCAGCGCGATCGACGCATCTTCCAGATGTGACGCAAGCACCAGAATCAGAATGCCCAAAACAAGAGAAATTGCCGCCCCCGCAAGCAACAGCTTTGCACAGCGGTGACTAAGCCGGAACAAATCAATCGCATACTGCAATTTGAACACGCAGTCAGTCAGCAATATCATACCGAACAGCACAATCAGCAGCTGCGCAATCCACTCTGCCCGCACCAGCACAAAGAT
>DBGFNI010000038.1:0-8256 GCA_048527645.1 Eubacteriales bacterium
CGCGCGGCTCGCCATGCTGTTCATGGGTGCTGCAACTGCTCTCTACTTTGCATTTTCCGAGCCGTTGACGCGCTTGTTCATCGAGAACCAAGAGGTGGTCGCATACGGCGCTGCCTTTCTGCGGGGTCTGTGTCTGGCGCAGCCGTTTCTCTGTCTGGATTTTTTGGCGGTCGGCGTCTTTCAGGCCTGCGGCATGGGGAAAAAGGCGTTGGTCTTTGCCCTTTTACGAAAACTCGTTTTAGAAATTCCCGCACTGTTCATTCTTGACCGTCTCTTCCCCCTGTACGGTCTTGCATACGCGCAGCTGTGCGCGGAGGCGGTTTTGGCTTGCGCCGCAGTGATTGTCTTGATCCATTTGTTTGCAAAGCTGCAAGCGACAGAAAAACCGGCAACCTAACAGGATGGGATAAGGAGAAAAACATGATTTTTTGGGATCTGAACGCACAGCCGTTTGCAAGGCATGATAACCGCATCCCCCCCTCACCGACTGCCGTAGCGCTCGGTAAATTTGACGGCGTTCACAACGGACACCGCGCGCTGCTGCGCGCAACCGTGCAAACCGCCGCGCAAAACGGTCTGGTGCCTGCCGTATTTACGTTCACCGCACACCCGGCGGCTCTTCCCATGCTTTCCGACGTGGAGGAACAGCTTGCAATTTTCCGCGCCTGCGGGATTCAATATGTTTTCCAATATGATTTTCAGACCGTTCAGCGCATGACGCCGGGCGAGTTTGTCCAAGAAATTCTCTGCGAGACGCTGCATGCCGTTTATGCACTGTGTGGAGAAAACTTTCATTTTGGTGTCGGTGCGAGCGGAGACGCCGATGATCTGCGCCGCGAAATGGAGCTCTGTGGGGGAAGCGGCAGCGTGATTCCGTCCGTCAAATACGGCGACAGCGTTGTCTGCTCAACCCTGATCCGTTCGCTTCTCACACGCGGCGATATTATTACCGCCAATCGATTGCTCGGTCAGCCATATTCGTTTTCCGGCGCGGTGGTGCACGGCAACCGTATCGGACATCAAATTCAGATCCCGACGATCAATTTGCAGCCCGGCGCGGACAAACTGATTCCGCTCAACGGCGTATATATTTCCAAAACAGCGCTGAACGGCAGCATCTATCCCAGCATCACCAACATCGGTGTGCGCCCGACCGTCGCTTCGCAAAGCAGCGGCGTTGTGGTGGAAACACATTTGATTCTTGACCGCCCGTTTACGGATGAATATGGCACACAAGCGCGGGTGCAGCTGCTCAAGCATCTGCGGACAGAACGCAAATTTTCCGATCTTGCGCAGCTGCAACACCAGATTAATACCGACATTACCGCTGCGAAAAAATGGTTTGAGGAGGAAAAACAGAATGAAACGTAAAGCAATCGCCTTTTTTTGCTCGCTGATTCTCTGCTTCACCGCGCTGACAGGCGCGCTTCCGATCTCTGCCGCCTCTGCCAAAGAGCCGGAGGTCACCGCAACCTCTTGCGCAATCTTCAACGTTGACAACGGCGTTGTCATGTATTCCAAAAACGCCGATAAGCTGATCGCTCCGGCGCCGACCGTCAAGCTGGTTTCCGGTATTATTGCCTTTGAATACTACCGTGACCGCATGGATGAGGAAATCACCGTGACACAGGAAGCGCTCTCTTCCGGCAAAGGCGGCTTTTCGATCAAGCTGGTCGCAGACGAGATCATCAAGGTGCGCGATCTGCTGACCGCCATGATTATTTACAACGCCAACGACGCAACCTGCGTGCTGGCTTACAGCATTGCCGGCAGCATCCCGAACTATGTGCGGATGATGAACGAAAAGGTTGCAGAGCTCGGCTGCACCGACACATTTTTTACAAATGCGACCGGTATGGACGATCAGCAAATGCACACGACGGTCAATGATCTGGTCAAAATCGTCACCTACTGTGCCAAAAATACCGCCTACACCGCCATCACCTCCACCAACGGAACCTACACCATCCCCGCAACCAACATGAGCGACGCGCGGGAAATCTACAACCGCAACCATATGGTCAGCACGCGCGTATATCAGACAAAATACTACAATGACCTTGCAATCGGTCTGGTGGCGGGCGCAACGGAAAAAGGCGGAAAATGCTGTGTGGAGCTGTTCACCTGGTACGGTCACTATTACGCCGCGATCGTCATGAACGCAAAATATGACCAGGAAAACGACATGGAATACATGTACAGTGACGCGGAAACCCTTTTGAATTGGGGTACCAAACACTATGAATACAAAAATATCGCCGACACCAAAACGATGATCTGTGAGCTGCCGGTCTCTCTGTCGCACAGCGGCGACCATGTCGCGCTGGTTCCGGAGCAAAGCGTCGATATCTTCGTACCGACTGACAGCAATTTGGATGAGGATGTACAGCTTTCCTGGCGGCTGTTCGGCGATCAGCTTCAGGCGCCGGTCGCCAAGGGAGCAATCTGCGGCATTCTGTCTGTCAAATATCAGGGCAAGGTCATCGAAAATGTCCGCCTTGTGACAAAAAGCGAGATGCCCGTCAGCACGTTTTTGCGGGTTACGGAGATGATCAAACGTATTGTGACCAGCGGATATTTCATTTTTGCCGTCATATTGGCAATATTCATCGCCGTTCTGGTTGTTTGGAACACCGCCAAACGCCGCGGAAAGCAGATGGAACGCATGCGCAAGCGCCGTTCCTGATGTCACGCAGCGCATCGTACATATCCTGCTTTCGTGATAAAATCAGCATAAAGAAAGTGCATGACAGCTGATCTGTCATGCACTTTTTTAATCAATCTTTCCCTGACGGGTTTCCAACAAAAGAAGAATCAGAACAAGCCGGAAATCTTCCCGTTCTCATCCACGTCAATGCGTTCTGCCGCGGGTACTTTCGGCAGTCCGGGCATGGTCATGATGTCGCCGGTCAGTGCGACCAAAAAGCCCGCGCCGGCAGAGACCTTAAGGTTTCGGACGGTGACGGTGAAGTCTTGCGGTGCGCCGAGCTTCGTCATATCGTCCGAGAAGGAATACTGTGTTTTTGCCACGCAAATCGGAAGATCGGAAAAACCGTTTGCCTCCAGCTGCGCCATCTGCTTCTTCGCCTGCGCCGTGAAGGTCACCCCCGCGCCGCCGTAAACTTTTGTGACGATGTCATGCAGTTTTTCCGGGATCGAGCGCGCGGTATCATAAGCAAAGGTGAACCGGTGCGGCTGCTCACACAGGCGCACAACCTCGCGTGCCAACTCCTCGCCGCCTTCTCCGCCCTTTGCCCACACATCGGACAGCACCACATTGACGCCAAGTTCCTTGCATTTTTGAATGATCAGCTCCACTTCTGCATCGGTATCGGTCGGAAAACGGTTGATTGCAACCACACTCGGCAAGCCGTAGACATTCTTGATGTTGGAAACATGCCGCAGCAGATTGGGAATGCCGCGCTCCAGCGCCTGCAAGTCCTCCTGACCGAGCTCGGTCTTCGGCAGGCCGCCGTGCATTTTCAATGCGCGCACCGTCGCCACAATCACAACCGCGGAGGGGTCAAGCCCTGCATAGCGGCATTTAATATCCAAAAACTTTTCCGCACCCAAATCTGCGCCGAACCCTGCCTCCGTCACGGCGTAGTCGCCGAGCTTCATCGCCATGCGCGTCGCAATGACAGAGTTGCAGCCGTGCGCGATGTTTGCAAACGGGCCGCCGTGCACAAAGGCAGGCGTTCCCTCCAGCGTCTGTACCAAATTCGGCTTGAGCGCATCCTTAAGCAGCGCGCTCATCGCGCCGACCGCGTGCAGATCCTTCGCGGTAACCGGCTTTTCATCATAAGTGTATCCGACAATCATGCGGCCCAAACGCTCTTTGAGATCGGTGATCGAATTGGCAAGGCAGAAAACCGCCATGATTTCCGAAGCAACCGTAATATCATAGCCGTCCTCACGCGGCACGCCGTTGACTCTGCCGCCAAGGCCGTCTGTGACATAGCGCAGCTGTCGGTCATTCATATCAACACACCGCTTCCAGGTGATGCGGCGGGGGTCGATATTCAAAGCGTTGCCCTGATAGATATGGTTATCCAGCATTGCCGCCAGCAGGTTATTTGCCGCGCCGATGGCGTGAAAATCCCCGGTGAAATGCAAATTGATATCCTCCATGGGAACCACCTGTGCCCATCCGCCGCCGGCAGCGCCGCCTTTGACGCCGAACACAGGACCCAGGGACGGCTCACGCAGTGCGACGGTCACGTTTTTGCCGATGCGCTTCAGTCCGTCTGCAAGGCCGATGGTAGTCGTTGTTTTGCCCTCTCCCGCGGGGGTAGGCGTGATCGCCGTCACCAAAATCAGTTTTCCGTCTTTTCTGGGAGAGTCTTTGAGCAAAGAATAATCCACCTTTGCCTTATACTTTCCGTATTGCTCCAGATACTTCTCGTCGATCCCCGCCGCGCTTGCGATTTGCGTGATCGGGCGCATTTGTACAGACTGTGCAATTTCAATATCAGATTGATACATGGATTATTTGTCCTTTCTCTTATCTCATTTGCAAAGTTACTTTCAATTGCCGTCGGTTTCGGCGCATCGTTATTTTGTGAAATACTCTACCGCGGCACGGAACATCCCCATCTCATAAACGCCGGGGACATTGCGGTACAAGCCGTCGCCGACACGCTCGGAATGTCCCATTTTGCCAAGCACGCGGCCGTCCGGGGAGGTGATTCCCTCAATGGCAGCAACGGAATTGTTGGGATTGTAGTGGATGTCCGCGGTGGGCTTGCCGTCCGCATCCACATACTGCGTGGCAATCTGCCCGGCAGCAGCGAGTTGTTCCACCAGCGCCGCATCTGCCAAAAAGCGTCCCTCTCCGTGCGAGATCGGCACCGTGTAAATCTCTCCGACATGCGTTTTGGAAAGCCAGGGAGACTTGTTGGAGGCAATACGCGTGCGAACCAGCCGCGACTGATGGCGGCCGATGGTGTTGTAGGTCAGCGTCGGGCAGGCGGCGTCCGTCTCTATGATTTTACCGTAGGGTACCAGCCCGAGCTTGATCAGCGCCTGAAAACCGTTACAAATGCCCGCCATCAAGCCGTCGCGCCGTTCTAAAAGCTCGGTAACGCCCTCGCGCACAGCGGCATTTCTGAAGAAGGCAGTAATGAACTTGCCCGAGCCGTCCGGCTCGTCTCCACCGGAGAAGCCGCCGGGGATGAAGATCATCTGCGCCTGTCTGATCGCTGTGGCAAATTCCTCAACAGAAGCGGAAATCGCGTCTGCCGTCAGATTGCGAATCACCATGATCTGCGCATCTGCGCCGGCGTCGCAAAACGCCTTTGCGGAATCGTATTCGCAGTTGGTGCCGGGAAAAACGGGAATCAGCACGCGCGGGCGCGCGCATTTTACCGCCGGAGCGGGATAAGCGGACGCCTCATAGGAAAAGGCGGGAACATCTGCTGCGGGGTGCTTGATGTTGCAGGGATAGACGCTCTCCAGCCTGTCCTCATAGCGTTGCAGCAAATCATCCAAAGCCAAAGACTGATCGCCGTGGCTGATCTGCTTTTCTGCCACCGTGGTACCCAAAAGCGTCCCGGTCAGCGGCGCAGAATCGTCCAGCTCCAGCACAAACGAACCGTAGGAATATCCGAATATGCGCTGCATATCCAGTGCAGATTCATAAGCAAAGCCGATGCTGTTGCCAAAGCACATTTTCATCACGGCCTCTGCCACGCCGCCATAGGTCGGCGTATACGCCGCAACCGCCTGTCCGCTGCGCAAAAGCGCAGAAACGCGGTCATACAGCGACAAAAGAGATTCTGTTACGGGCAGATGATTCTCATCGTATTGCGGGGTCAGCCAAACCACACGATGACCGGCGGAATGAAAGGCGTTGGAAACGATACAGTCTGTGCGCTCCGTCGTGACGGCAAAGGATACCAAAGTCGGCGGGACATCCAAATCCTCAAAGGAGCCGGACATCGAGTCCTTTCCGCCGATCGCGCCGATTTGCAGCTCCATTTGTGCGCGGAACGCGCCAAGCAGCGCCGCAAGAGGCTTGCCCCACCGTTTGGGATCGGCAGCGGGCTTTTCAAAATATTCCTGGAAGGTCAGATACACATCGTCAAAAGAAGCGCCGGTCGCAATCAGCTTGGAAACCGACTCCACAACCGCCAGGTATGCGCCGTGATAAGGACTTTTTTCGGTAATGAACGGGTTATATCCCCATGACATCAGTGAGCAGGTGTCGGTATGCTGCTGTTCAAGCGAGATTTTCTGCACCATTGCCTGGATCGGGGTGAGCTGATTCTTTCCGCCGAAGGGCATCAGAACCGTACCTGCTCCGATCGTGGAATCAAAGCGTTCTGCCAATCCTCGCTTGGAGCAGACATTCAGATCGCTTGCCAGTTTTCGATACAGCGAGACAAAATCACCGCAAACCGTTCTGCGGTAATCCTCAAAAGATGCCGGAGCGATGGAAATATGCTTTTCAGCGCCGTTGGAATTTAAGAATTCACGGGACAGATCGACAATGACCTTCCCTTTCCATTTCATGGTCAGACGGGGCTCTGCCTTGACCTTGGCTACCACTGTCGCCTCCAGATTCTCCGATGCGCAAAGCGCACAGAAGGCGTCAACATCGGCAGGCTCTACCACCACAGCCATGCGCTCCTGCGATTCGCTGATGGCAAGCTCTGTCCCGTCCAGCCCCTCATATTTTTTCGGTACGGCGTCAAGGTTGATGTCCAGTCCGTCGGCAAGTTCACCGATCGCCACGGATACGCCGCCGGCGCCGAAGTCATTGCAGCGCTTAATCATGCGGGAGGCCGTCGGATTGCGGAACAGGCGCTGCAGCTTACGTTCTTCCGGCGCATTTCCCTTCTGCACCTCCGCACCACAGCTTTCCAAAGATTTCAGATTGTGCGATTTAGAAGATCCCGTTGCGCCGCCGCAGCCGTCGCGCCCGGTTCTGCCGCCCAGCAAAATCACCACGTCGCCGGGTGCGGGACATTCGCGCCGTACGTTTTCCGCCGGCGCCGCTGCAATCACCGCGCCGATTTCCATGCGCTTTGCCGCATAACCGGGATGATACACCTCATCCACCTGTCCGGTCGCCAGTCCGATCTGGTTGCCGTAGGAGGAATATCCCGCCGCGGCAGTTGTCACAATTTTGCGCTGCGGCAGCTTGCCCGGAAGCGTCTGCTCCAGCGGGAGCGTCGGATCGGCAGCGCCGGTAACGCGCATTGCGCCGTATACATAAGACCTGCCGGAAAGCGGATCGCGGATTGCACCGCCGATGCAGGTCGCCGCGCCGCCGAACGGCTCAATTTCCGTGGGATGGTTGTGCGTTTCATTTTTGAACAGGAGCAGCCACGGTTCGGTTTTGCCGTCGACCTCCACGTCAATTTTCACCGTGCAGGCATTGATCTCTTCGGATTCGTCCAACCGATCCAGCTTGCCTGTTTTTTTCAGATAGCGCACCGCGATGGTGGCAATATCCATCAGATTGATGGGCTTGGTGCGCCCAAGCTGCGCACGGGTGTCAAGATAGGAGCGATATGCCTGCTCCAGCAGCGGATCGGCAAAGGTTACGGAATCGATTGTGGTGAGAAAGGTCGTATGGCGGCAGTGATCGGACCAATAGGTGTCAATCATCCGAATCTCCGTGATGGTCGGATCGCGCTGCTCTTTGCGAAAATATGCCTGACAGAACGCAATATCGTCCGCATCCATCGCCAAGCCCTTTTCTTTCACAAAATTCTCCAGTGCCGTACGGTCATAGGCGCAAAAACCTGCAAGCGTCTGCACGGTGTCGGGCGTGTCATAATCCACGGCAAGCGTGTCCGGCTTCTCCATCGACGCTTCACAGCATTCCACGGGGTTGATGACATATTTTTTGACCGCGTCCACATCCTCCCGGCTCAATGCGCCCCCAAGCAAATAGACCTTTGCCGTTCGCACTGCGGGACGCTCCGCGCATGAAATAATTTGCATGCACTGCGCGGCGGAATCCGCTCTCTGGTCATACTGACCGGGCAAAAACTCCACTGCAAAGGCGGGACCGTCCCACTCCGGCAGCGACTGCAAAACATCATCGAGCTGTGGCTCGGAGAATACCGTCGATACTGCGTAAGAAAACAGTGTTTCATTAATGCCTTCCACGTCATAGCGGTTCAAAATCCGCAGATCCTGTAGCTGCGTCAGCCCGAGAAAAGTCCGCAGATCGGAAAGAAGCGCCGCGGCCTCATTTGCCAGTTCTTTTTTCTTTTCTACAAATACTCTGTATACCATATCGGT
>DBGFNI010000039.1:0-7758 GCA_048527645.1 Eubacteriales bacterium
AAATTTTTCATTTTTTGGTAAAATATGTATGCAGATCACGAAAACAAATAAGCGATTTATCTGTTTTGCCTGCGCGCAGAGAATCCGGCGACGGATCGGATCACCGAAAAAGAGACTGAAAAGGAGAACGCTATGAAAAAAAGGCTGCTTGCATTGCTGTGTCTGGTGTGTTTGCTGATCGGAAGTGTTCCGCTGTATGCCGCTGCTGACGGCGGGGAGGAGACCGGGCAAAAGCCGATTTCCTTTCCGGATGTGACGGAGGATAAGTGGTATTATGATGTGGTGATGTACTGTGCCGAAAACGGTATTGTCCAGGGCATGTTCGGATATATGAAGCCGGATGACGCCGTGACGCGCGCGCAGTTTGTCACGATGCTCTACCGGCTGTGCGAAGATGAGGCGGTTGTGGATGATGTGAAGCTTCCCTTCGTCGATATGAGCAAGGGCGGTTGGTATGAGAAGCCGATACAATGGGCGTATCAGAATCAGATTGTCAACGGTGTGACCAGTACAAGATTTGACCCGGACAGGACAGTTACGCGCGCGGAGATTTGCGCGTTGCTTTGCCGATTCTGTCAGTACATGGGTTATGCTTTGCCGGAATATCAGTATGACGGCTATCAGTTCTACGACATTCTCTTCGATTCCGGGCATTGGGCAAAGAACTATGTCTATTCCTGCTATCAGGCAGGCATTGTCAACGGGATCGGGTACAAGCAGTTTCAACCCGCGGGAAAGGCGACCCGTGCGCAGGTGGCGGCGGTGCTGCAGCGGATGCTGCGGTACTGCACGACGGAGCGCACAGACACGCCCGATGCGGAAAATGCGGAAAAAACCAATTTCACGTATGCAGACCGTTTCGGATGTTATGCAGAAGGGTATTATATCGCGGCGGCGGACGGCAGCAGCGAAGAGTTGTATTGGACAGACGGAAAGCACTGGGCGAAAGGTGTCATGCGATATGACACGATCGGCAATCTGATTTTCCGGGAAGAGACGGACAGCAGCGGCGAATGTCTGCGCGGCACCTATTCCGATTATTCCGATCAGGGCTACCCGAAAAAGGTTACGCTGGAGAACGGTCAAGATGGATGGGTAAACTATACGGATTTGGTGTACGATGAGAGTGGGAATGTGCTGACAGGCAAGATCGAAGCGTCGTACGGCAATGGGAAATATCAGTTTGACGGCGAATATGCGGTGTACGATATCGTCGATACCGACGGACAGCCGTATTATTTGGAATTGGGCGTTGATGAGACCGGCGAGAGAAAATCCTATTTGCAGCTGGAGAAGGATACGCAGTATTTTTGGAAGGTGGAGTATTTCACCAACCAGCCCAACACCCTGCCCAACGCTCTGTATTTCAGGGATGCAGACGGACAGTATCAAATCAGCGTGCATGCCTTGGACGACCAAAATGTGGATGCGGTGCTTGAGATTCCCGAACTGCAATACCGCGAGAATTTGCAGTATGAGCAGATCGTTCCCCTGATATTAAAATTGGATCAGTACGCGCGGCAGTGGGATGTTTTGTCCGCGGGCTTCTTCTGGGGCTTTGCGGATGAATGAGGCAAAACCGTTTCGGCACATTTTCAGAGGAAAAAGTTGCAAATCAAAAAATCGGATTGACTGCGGTCAATCCGATTTTTTTGATATGCGGCGCATGAAGCGGGAGAAATCGACGATACTATTTTTGAGGTGATGGGTTTGGAAATGCTGAGCGTTGCGCTGACGGCGGTGATTTCGGTACTGGTGATGTTTCTTTTGGCGAAGCTGATCGGAAATCGTGCGATTTCCCAAATGAATCTGTTTGATTATATCAACAGCATCACCATCGGCTCCATCGCGGCGGAGCTTGCCACGTCGGATCTGAAAAATATGCACAAGCCGCTGACGGCAATGCTGATTTATGCCGCGGCGGTCATTCTGTTTGCCGCGCTTTCCGGCAAGCTGATCCCCTTCCGCCGCTTTGTGGAGGGGCGAACCGTGATTTTGGTGCAGAACGGAAAGCTGCTCAACCGCAACTTCAAAAAAGCCAAAATCGACGTCAACGAATTTTTGATGCAGTGCCGATTGAACGGATATTTTGATTTGCAGCAAATAGACACGGCAGTGCAGGAATCCAACGGCAGGATCAGCATATTGCCGTGTGTCGGCGCCCGCCCGGTGCAGGTACAGGATCTCAATCTGTCCCCGGCGCAGGAAAAACTGTTTTCCAATGTGATTGTGGACGGCAAGGTGCTGCCGAAAAATCTGAAAGCGCTGGGGTATGACACGCAATGGCTGACCAAGCAGCTGCGGCGGCAGAACATTTCTGATGAAAGGGACGTGTTTTTGGCGATCTGCAATCCGGACGGCGCCTTTTATGCGTTTGAAAAGAAATCCCGACAGGATCGGCGGGACATGTTTGATCTATAAGCGACGGAAACAAACCGCGGGGCGGTGCAGGTGTGTTTTTCCTGCACCGCCCCGCGTGTGCGGGATCGGTTTTTGTTTGAAGAAAAGGTTATCCGCTCATGCCAAAATGCCGCAGGCTCATGCGCAAAAAGGCTGTGATTGCGGTGATTGGCAGGACGGAGACCCGGTCTCCCGCGGCGAAAGCGGGATTATTTGCACTCCGCTTTCTTTTTTGCTGCCGCAGCGGTCTGATGCACGATCTTTTTCATTTGATTTTGCTTGCTGTACATATCCTGCGCCAGCTTCATCTGACAGCGCGCGCGATCGAGATTGTGTCCCGGATAGCGTGTTTTGAAATACTTATCGCCGCTGATATAGTCGTCCAGAAAACGGACGGACAGCTCCATGGCAAGCGTAAACGCGCCCAGCGCCATGGTGTCCAGTTCTTCCTTGGTCAGGGCGGTCGCCGTCTGGGAAATAAAGCCCTCGGTGAATGCGCGGTATTTATCCAGATCCAAAGAGACCTTATGTAAATCTCTTTCATCCTCCGCCGCGGTGCTGCATGCCGCACGGACAGCGTCACCGAAATCGTGCACGGAGAGACCGGGCATGACGGTATCCAGGTCAATCACGCACAGCGCTTCGTGCGTGTTTTTGTCAAAGAGAACATTGTTGATTTTGGTATCGTTGTGGGTCACGCGCAGCGGCAGCAGTCCCTCCTCCAGCATGTCTGTGAGCTGGGAGGCGACATGGCGCATCGCCGCAATATAGCCGATTTCATAGTAAACCTCGTGCACGCGGTCAAAGGGATCCTCCTCGACATGTGTAAAAAATGTTTCAATGCGTTTTTTGGTGTTATGAAAATCGGGAATGGTCTCATACAGGGAAGAAGCGTCGAAGGTGGAGAGCATGGTTTGGAATCTGCCGAAGGCCTCTCCCGCGCCGCGCATGATTTTGGGATCGTCACTGGTGTCGAACGCCTTGGATTCGATATAGTTGCACAGCCGCCAGAAGTTGCCCTCACCGTCAAAATAAAAGTTTTTGCGGTTCTCTGTGTGATGGAAGTGCAGACATTTTTTGGTCGGGTCCGCGTCATGAATAAATTCTGTGACCAGATCAATGTTATGCATGATCTGGCGCGGATTCTGAAAGACATAGGTGTTGATTTTCTGCAAAATATACGATTTTTCGGTGCCGTCCGCACGGCGGAAATCTACGCGATAGGTTTGATTGATGTTTCCCATGCAAATCACTTGGTAGCCGGTCATTTCGCCCTCGATCCGGAAGAGTTCACAGACCTTTTCAAGTGTTTGATCCGCAGTACCGGTGTTTTTCATCAGGGTTAGCCTCCTCAGATTTATTTGATTTGTTTCGGATTCAATATTTTCTCCAAACCATTTTATTGACAACGCCTGTATAAGACTGAATGAGCTTTACCACCTTGGCGGAGACATTCAGATCGGTATAATCCGGTACGGGAATCCCGTTATCCCCGTTGCGGTTCATGGCGACGGCGGTTTCCACCGCGCCCAGCACCTGATCTGTGGTGATGCCCGCAAGGATGAAATTCCCTTTATCCAGCGCCTCCGGCCGCTCGGTGGAGGTGCGGATGCAGACAGCCGGAAAGGGCTTGCCGATCGAATTGAAATAGGAGGACTCCTCCGGCAGGGTGCCGCTGTCGGAAACAACGGCGAACGCATTGCATTGCAGATGATTGTAGTCAGAAAAGCCCAGCGGCTTGCTCTGGCGGACCCGCTTGTCAAAGACGAAGCCTCTCTGCGCGATGAATTTTGCGCTGCGGGGATGGCAGGAATACAGAATCGGCATGTCATACTGCTGCGCCATGGCGTTGACCGCGTTCATCAGGCTGAAGAAGTTTTGCTCTGTGTCGATGTTTTCCTCGCGGTGCGCGGAGAGGAGGATGTATTTCCCCTTTTCCAGCCCCAGACGGGTGAGCACATCGCTGCTTTCGATCTGCTCCCGGTGCGCATGCAGAACCTCCGCCATGGGAGAGCCGATCACATAGGTGCGCTCCCGCGCGGTGCCCTCCTGATTGAGATAGCGGCGCGCGTGCTCGCTGTAGCACATGTTGACATCTGCGATGTGATCCACGATCCGGCGGTTCGTTTCCTCCGGCAGACATTCATCAAAGCAGCGGTTCCCCGCCTCCAGATGCATGATCGGGATATGCAGACGCTTCGCGCCGATCGCCGACAGGCAGGAATTGGTATCGCCGAGCACCATCAGCACATCCGGCTGAAGCTGCACCATGAGCTTGTAGGTTGCGGAAATGATGTTTCCGATGGTTTCGCCCAGATCCGCTCCCACCGCATTGCAGTAATGATCGGGGGCGCGCAGTCCCAGATCTTCAAAAAAGATCTGATTGAGCTCGTAGTCGTAGTTTTGCCCGGTGTGCACCAGAATCTGGTCGAAATATTTGTCACAGCATTTGATAATTTCGCTGAGCCGGATAATTTCCGGACGGGTGCCGATCACCGTCATGAGCTTTAATTTCGGCATAATTGTCTCCATTCCGCCGCCGCTGGCGGCAATATGATAAGTTATCGGCGGGACGCATGTCCCGAAAAAGCGCTGTCGCGCCGATCAGTCTGCTTGCTCCGGATCGACAGGCAGAAAGTAGGTATCCGCTCTGTCGGGGTTAAAGCATTCATTTGCCCACATAAAAGTGACCAGATTTTCCTGTCCCAGGTTTTCAATGCTGTGGGTGTAGCCTGTGGGGATATCCACCACGGTCGGCTTTTCGCCGCTGACATAGTACGAATAGACCTCTTCACTGCCGGGGCGGCGGAAGCGGATCACGCCCTTTCCGCTGACAACGAGAAATTTCTCGTTTTTGGTGTGATGCCAGTGGTTGCCCTTTGTAATACCCGGCTTGGAAACATTGACGCTGAACTGCCCGTGGTGGGCGGTGCGCAAAATTTCCGTGAAGCTCCCCCGTTCGTCCTCGTTTTTCTTGAGCGGGTAGGACAGCTGTTCGGGGGGGAGATAGCTGAGATAGGTGGCGTACAGCTTGTTGACAAATGGATCGCTTACGTCGGGAACCGACAGCGTTTTCCGGCTGTCATGAAATTCATAGAGCAGCTGCGTGATCCGGCCGAGCGTGGCACAGTGCACCACGGGAACCGTGCAGAAATCCCCGACGCGGTTTTCGTGTCCTTCCAGCGCTGCCAGCAGCTCCTGTACCACATCGTCAATATATACGAGCTGCAGCTGCGTTGCGGGATTGTTTACGGTGATGGGCAAGTCGCGTGCGATGTTATGGCAGAAGGTCGCGACCGCGCTGTTGTAATTGGGGCGGCACCACTTGCCGAATACATTGGGAAAGCGGTAGATCAGCGTTTTGGCGCCGGTGCGTTCTCCGAATGCGCGCACCGCCGCTTCTCCCGCGCGCTTGGACTGTCCGTACGGGTTGTCCAGCTCCGCTTGCGTGGAGGAAGAAAGCATCAGCGGACAGGTGTTGTGATGCTGTTCCAGCAGCTCGAGCAGCGTTGAGGTGAAGCCGAAGTTCCCCTGCATAAACTCGCTCTGCTCTTTGGGGCGGTTCACCCCTGCAAGATGAAAAACAAAATCCGCATCTTTACAATAACCGTCCAGCAGAGCAGGATCGGTGTCGATGTCATAGCGGAATATTTCCAGCCCCTGTGCGGCAAGCGACGCAAAACACCTATCCTTGCCGTCCCGGATGTTTTCCAGTGTGGACACGAGGTTCCGACCGATAAAGCCGCCTGCCCCGGTAATGAGTATTTTCATGTTTTGTGCTCCTCTTCGTTGTATTTGCCGCGCACCGACATATCGCTGCGGATACTCCCAAGCGCGGGCAGCTCATCCGGAACGCCACTGCGCAAAAAACGCCCGTAAGCCGCCGCCGTTTTTCATCGGGCAACAGCTCTCCCCGGGCGTCCGGTTTTTTCTGTCATGACACGGAATTTGATTTCGATAAAAATTTTTTTGCCCTATTGGGGGCGTATTTTTGTAAAAAAACGGGTTTCTGCCCATCATGACAGCGCCGAGCAGTGTCATCTGCTTGATCGGCGAAAACAGGAGCCGCGCAAGGAGAGAAAGAAATCCGGTAACCGTTTGAAAAACCGATTGCAAATTCCCGTTTTCATCTCTTCCCCCCGCTTCTTTACCGCCCGCGTGGATATGATTGCTTAAAACAGAGAACGGATCGTTTCAATCACGCTCTGCTGCTGCGCCTCCGTCATCTTGATGTCGCTGGGCAGGCACAGTCCTCTTGCAAAAACCGCTTCGTCCACGCAGTCCGCGCCGGCTGTGATAAAGTCTGCGTCTGCAAAGACGGGCTGCAGATGCATGGGCTTCCAGATCGGGCGCGACTCGGCGTTGCGCTCTGCGAGCGTTTCCCGGATCTGCGTCGGCGTGACGGATGCATCCTCATTTAGCAGCAGGCAGGAAAGCCAGAAGTTTGGCTCGCTGCCCGGCAGGATGGGGTTCATCTGCAGCGGCAGATCGGAGAGCGCCTGACGGTAGGTCTCCCAGATTTTCTTTTTGATTGCGCGATGCTCCTCGACATGGGGCAGCTGACCGCGGCCGATGCCGGCGAGCACGTTGCTCATCCGATAATTATAGCCGATTTCGCTGTGCTGATAGTGCGGTGCGGGATCCCGCGACTGCGTCGACCAAAAATGCGCTTTCTCAATCACGGCGGGGTCGTGGGAGATGAGCATGCCTCCGCCGGAGGTGGTGATGATTTTGTTGCCGTTGAACGATAAAACGGCAAGATCTCCGAAGGTTCCGGCTTTTTTGCCGCGATAGGTGGCGGACAGGCTTTCCGCCGCGTCTTCAATGAGCACCGCGCCGTGCCGGTGGCAGATCTCTGCAATCTCATCCAGTTTTGCCGGCGTGCCATACAGATTGACCGCGATCACGGCTTTGCAGCCGGGATATTTTTCAAAAGCGCGCTCCAGCGCCGCAGGGTCCATGTTCCAGCTGTCCCATTCACTGTCGATAAAAACAGGAACGGCGCGCTCATAGCAGGCGGGATTGACGCTGGCGGAAAAGGTCATGTCGGAGCAGAAGACGACGTCGCCGTCATGAACGCCTGCTGCCTTGACAGCCAGATGAATCGCGGCTGTCCCGGAGGAAAGCGCAGCGGTATGTACCTGATCGCCCAGGTATGCGGCAACTTCCTCTTCAAAATGGTCTACATTGGGGCCAAGCGGTGCGATCCAGTTGGTGTCAAACGCCTCCTGAATATACACTTGCTCTTCTCCGTGCATGGTGGGTGAGGATAAGAGAATTTTTTGGCTGTTTGGGGTACTCATGGAAATATGCCTTTCATCAGACTTGGTGCGTGGGTCGCTGTCGTTCCGTGCATTG
>DBGFNI010000040.1:0-7010 GCA_048527645.1 Eubacteriales bacterium
TTGACGAGCTGGAGCTGCCCGCGTATATGCGCTCGGAAACAGGTCTGGGAGAATTGGACCGCGTGCTCGGCGGCGGGCTTGTGCTTGGCTCGGTGGTGCTGCTCAGCGGCGAGCCGGGAATCGGCAAATCGACGCTGCTGCTGCAAATCTGCAACGCGCTGGGGCAGAGCAAAAAGGTATTGTATGTCTCCGGCGAGGAATCGCAGGGACAGCTGAAGCTTCGGGCAAAGCGCCTGAAAGTGTCCGGCAAAAATTTGTATCTGTGTATTGAAACCAACATTGAAAAGGTCTTGGCGCAGGTGGATAAGCTGGCGCCGGACATTCTCATCGTGGACTCCATTCAGACCATGTACAACAGCGAGGTCAATTCCATTCCCGGCAGCGTGACGCAGGTCAAGGAGACAACCATGGCGCTGATCCGCAAGGCAAAATCGGAGGGGATCTCTGTTTTGCTGGTCGGGCATGTGAACAAGGAGGGCGGTATCGCCGGTCCCAAGGTGCTGGAGCACATGGTGGATGCGGTGGTCTACTTTGAGGGGGAGCGGCAGCAAAGCTACCGCATTATCCGCGCGATCAAGAACCGTTTTGGCTCGACCAATGAAATCGGCGTGTTTGAAATGACGGAGCGGGGGCTGGAAGAGGTGGAGAATCCCTCAGAAATGCTGCTGTCCGCGCGTCCCATGGGCGTTTCCGGCAACTGCACGGTGTGCGTGATGGAGGGCTCGCGGCCGATTTTGGCGGAGATCCAGGCGTTGGTGACAAAGACGGTCTTTCCTGCGCCGCGTCGTTCCTCCTCCGGCATTGATTATAACCGTATCAGCCTCTTGCTTGCGGTTTTGGAAAAGCGTCTGGGACTGCATTTTTCCTCCTATGATGTTTATCTGAATGTGGTCGGGGGCCTTCGTCTGGACGAAACCGCAGCAGATTTGTCTGTCTGTCTGGCACTGATTTCTTCGATCAAGGACAAAGCCGTGGAGGATGATTTGGCGGCGATCGGTGAGGTGGGGCTCAGCGGCGAGGTGCGTGCGGTGAGCAACATTGAGCAGCGCGTGCGCGAATGCGCGCGGCTGGGCTTTCATAAGATTCTGGTGCCGAAAAAAAATTTGGTAAAAAAGCAGATCAGCGCTGAGGGCGCAGAGGTGATCGGTGTCGGCAGCATTTTTGAAACACTGAAATATTTTGGATGAGGTGAATCCATATGGAGCGTTTGCAAACGGAACAGGCTGAAAAGGTATTCGGCTTTTTTCATCAAATCGCGGAGATTCCGCGCGGATCGGGCAACGAAAAGCAGATCGCAGATTTCCTCTGTGCGTTCGCACAAGAGCGACAACTGTACTACTACCGCGATTCTGTGCACAATGTGCTGATCAAAGCCCCGGCAACGCCGGACCGCGTGGGGGCGGAGCCGGTGATTTTGCAAGGGCATACGGACATGGTGTGCGAGAGCACGGAGCCATACGATTTTCAAACGCGGGGAATTGTTCCTGTTGAGAGCGGGACATGGCTGCACGCACAGCAGACAACGCTGGGCGCGGACAACGGCATCGCGGTGGCGATGATGCTGGCACTGCTCGACGGCGGGCCGGGTGCATCTCATCCGCCGCTGGAATGCCTGTTTACCACACAGGAGGAAACGGGACTGATCGGCGCGGGCAAATTTGATTATTCCAAAATAACCGCCAAGCGAATGATCAATCTCGACAGCGAGGACGAGGGCAGGGCATGCGTGGGCTGTGCGGGCGGCTGCCGCTGCGACTTTTTCCGCGAGGTGAGGCGGGCAGACGCCGATCCTAACCCGATCGTGCTTCGCATCACGGCGAAGGGCTTTGCCGGCGGACACAGCGGGATGGATATCGCGAAGGGAAGAACCAGTGCAAACGTTTTGCTTTCCACCGTTTTGGCGGAGGCATGGCACAAGGCGAAAAACGCGCCCTGCCTGTATGCTTTTTCCGGCGGAAAGATGGATAATGCCATTGCGCGCAGCGCACAGGCGGTGATTTCCTGCGATGCACAAACAGACGCTTTTCTGCGTCAGCGATGCGCGGATTATCAAGACACCTTCAGCGCGGATGACCGTGACGGCACACTGTGCTGCGAGCCTTTGGAGGCACCGGGGGAAATGCCGCTGTCGCTTCAGGATGCTGACGCATTCCTCTCTCTATGTCAGGCGTTGCCGTACGGGGTGATTCGTTTCAGCGAGACGCTGGATGGACTGGTTGATACCTCTGCCAATTTCGGCGTGTGCCGCGTCAGCGGGGAGGGCATCTCACTTGCGGTATCGATCCGTGCGATTGAAGCGGCGGAAAAAGAGAAACTCAAAACGCGGCTGCAAACGGTTGCGGACACCTGGGGCTTTTCGCTTTCGTTCCGCGGAGATTATCCCGGGTGGACGTATCACGACGATTCTCCGATCAAGGAACTGTATCTGCGCACCTACCGCGCGCTCTACGGTGCGGAGCCGGTGATCGAAACCATCCATGCGGGGCTGGAATGCGGCGTGATCCAGAGTCATATTCCGGGGCTGGATGCCATTTCTATCGGACCGGATATGGAGCATGTCCACACGCCGGCGGAGCGGTTGAGCATTCCCTCGGTCAAGCGGGTTTTTGCACATTTGAAATATATGCTGGAAGAAATGTAAGCCGTTCAGACAACGGTGCTTTGCCGGGGCAGAGTCTGCCCGCCGGGCAAGCAATGCTTGCGGCATATTGAAAACAGAAAAAACACCCCATCCGTACAGACGCATGTATGTCTGTCGGATGGGGTGTTGTCTTGATGCGGTGTAGCCGTGCCGCTGCATCCTTGCAGATGATTTTGCAGCGCGGATCAAACGGCGTCTTGCACGCTTTCAGACGCATCCTTATCCCGAAGGATGTATTTGGGTGTGGCGTGCGCGCTCACAACGGCTTTGGTGATGACAACAGTCTGAATATCGCTTCGGGAGGGAACCTCATACATGATATGCAGCATGATTTCCTCCATGATGGAGCGCAGCCCGCGCGCGCCGGTGTGACGTTCGATCGCCAGCTTGGCGATTTCGCGGATTGCATCATCTCTGAATTGCAGCTCTACATGATCCAGACCGAGCAGGGCAGTATATTGTTGCAACAGGCTGTTTTTCGGCTCGCGGAGAATGCGGACGAGTGCCTTTTCGTCCAGCTCATCCAAACTGACGATGACAGGAAGTCTGCCCACCAGCTCCGGAATCAGACCGTATTTTACAATATCATGGGGCGTGACATCGCGGTAGATCCCTTTTTGCGCCTTTTCTGCTTTGGTTTGCACGCTGCTGTTGAAGCCGACGATCTGATCGCCCTGACGCCGGCCGATGATATCGGCAAGACCGTCAAAGGCGCCGCCGCAGATGAACAGGATGTTCTCGGTGTTGATCTGAATGAACTCCTGATTGGGATGCTTCCGTCCGCCCTGCGGCGGAACATTGGAAACCGTGCCCTCCAGAATTTTCAGCAGTGCCTGCTGCACGCCCTCGCCGGACACATCCCGCGTGATGGAGCGGTTTTCGCTGCGGCGGGAAATCTTATCGATCTCGTCAATATAGATGATCCCCTGTTCCGCGCGCTCAATATCAAAGTCCGCCGCCTGAATCAGACGGAGCAGAATGTTCTCCACGTCTTCTCCGACATATCCCGCCTCTGTGAGCGTCGTGGCGTCGGCGATGGCAAACGGGACGTCAAGTGTCTTTGCCAATGTCTGCGCCAAATAGGTTTTTCCGACGCCGGTGGGACCGAGCAGCAGCACGTTGCTCTTGGCGATTTCAACAGGCTGTGCCGACGGATCCGCATTTTTGGATTGGGCGCCCTTTGCGGACTTTGTGTTTCCCCGATTTTGCAGAATGCGCTTGTAGTGGTTATACACAGCCACGGAGAGCGCGACTTTTGCGTCGTCCTGACCGATGACATATTCATCCAAAGCCGCCTTGATTTCCATGGGCTTTTTCAGCTCTTCCAGGCGCAGCCCGCCGCCGCTTTTTTTGTTTCTTTTTTGGGGGGCTTCTTCCTCCCCGAAGTTTTCCGCGATGAGCTCATTGCAGGCGTCAATACAGATTCCGCAGATATAGACGCCGTCAACGCCCGGAATCAGAAAGGGAACCTGCATCTCGTCTCTGCCGCAGAACGCGCAGTGGCGGCGCGAAGTATAGTTATTGTGATTTTGATCGTTTGCCATGCATCTCTCCCGAAATTAAACGTGTTTTTCGATCACGCGGTCGATCAGACCGTATTCCAGAGCCTCCTGTGCGCTGAGGAAATGGTCACGCTCTGTATCTGCCATGATCACTTCAAGCGGCTTGCCCGTGTTGTCGGCAAGAATGCGATTCAGTTTTTCCTTTGTGCGGATGATGCGGTCGGCGTGAATTTTGATGTCGGTCGCCTGTCCCTGCATGCCGCCCAAGGGCTGATGAATCATGATTTCGCTGTTGGGCAGCGCCATGCGTTTTCCTTTTGCGCCGGCACTGAGCAAAAATGCGCCCATGCTCGCCGCCATGCCGATGCAGATGGTGCTGACGTCGCACTTGACAAAATTCATGGTGTCATAGATTGCCATGCCCGCGGTGATGGAGCCGCCGGGGGAGTTGATATACAAATTGATGTCCTTGTCGGGGTCCTGTGCCTCCAAAAAAAGAAGCTGCGCAACCACCAGAGAGGAGGTCTGATCATTGACCTCATCGCCCAAAAACACGATGCGGTCATTGAGCAGGCGGGAATAAATATCATAAGACCGCTCGCCGCGGCTGGTTTGTTCGACGACCATTGGGATGACTGACATATGTGTTACCGGCTCTTGCCCGTACAAGAGCGATCCTTTCATTGATGTTTTTTTGATTTGCATGCGGTTCTCCGCGGGATTTGGAAAATCGCTTTGTGTGAAAAATGTGGCAGAAACGAACCGAAGTTGCTGCCACATCATTCTCTTTGTCTGAATTTGTCTGTCGGGACAAATCCGTTTATTTATTCAGCTTTTTCTGTGATCACTGCGTTTTCACGGATGAGATCGACGGCCTTGCGCACGCAGATATCCTGTGCGACGGATTTTTCATCGACCAGGTTTTTCACCTGCTCTACATCCATATGATATGCAGCGGCGATCTCTTCATATTCTTTGGAGATTTCTCGCTTGCCTGCTTTGATCTTTTCAGACTTAACGACCTTTTCCAGTGCCAGACGGGTTTTCACCTGGCGCTCTGCCATCGGGCGGAACTGTGCGCGGATGGCATCCAGATCCATGCCGGTATACTTCATATAGGTCTGCAGATCCAAGCCCTGCTGGCGCATTCTGTTGTCATAGTCGCGCAGCTGGTTTTCCACCTCGTTCTCATACATGACCTCGGGAATGTCCGCTTCCATGGTGTCCACAACGCTCTGAACCATCTTTTCATCTGCGGCGTTGTCGGCAGCCTTCTGATTTGCCTCTTCCATCTTTGCCCGCAGATCGGCTTTGTATTCATCCAGCGTGTCAAATTCAGAAACGTCTTTGGCAAATTCGTCGTCTGCTTCGGGCAACTCATTGAACTGAATCTCGTGCAGCACAACATGGAACACAGCGGGCTTGCCTGCCAAATTTTCTGCATGATAATCTTCGGGGAAGGTGACAGAGACGTCAAAGGTATCGTCGATGTTCTTGCCGACGATCTGATCTTCAAAGCCGGGGATGAAGGAGCCGGAGCCGAGGCTGAGGTGATAACCTTCTGCCTTGCCGCCCTCAAAGGGCTCGCCGTCCACAGTGCCTTCAAAATCAATCACGACGGTGTCGCCGTTTGCCGCAGGGCGGTCGGTGACGTCGATCATGCGGCCGTTGCGCTCGCGCACGCGGTCGATTTCATTGTTGATATCCTCATCGGTGACCTGCTTGATGACTTTTTCCACAGTAATGCCCTTGTATTCACCCAGCGTCACATCCGGCTTCACCGTGACCTTGGCGGTCATTGCCACGCCGTTTTCATCAATGGATACGATATCAAATTCGGGGCGGCTGACGACATCCAGCTTGGACTGGGTCAGTGCCTGCTCATAAGCGTCGGGGAGCAGGGCGTTGATAGCGTCTTCATAAAAAACACCCTTTCCGTACATTTTTTCAATGATCCCGCGGGGCGCCTTGCCCTTGCGAAAACCGGGAACGGTCATTTTCGCTGCCTGACGGCGAAACACCTTATCGACTTCCTGATCGAAAGCTTCTTTTTCGATGGAAAATTCGATGATTTTTACATTTGTTTCCTCAGTCTTTTTCACTTTCATGATTGATCCTCCACAATGCGTCATACATCATTATATACTAGAACAGTATAACCTATTTTTTTAGAAAAGTCAAGACTTCCTATCATTTTACAGGAAAAATTGCCGAAGCGTTCAATTTTCGTCAATGCTTTCGATTCGGTAAGGGATAAAATTCAAATAATCCGCGGAAATTAAAGAAAAGCGGATGTCCATATATTCCGCTGTCATCGGAATGTCGTAGCTAGCGTGAATATGGCCGTAAAAGCAGCGGTTGATTTCATAGCGGTACAGTTCCAGAATGAGCTCATCGCAGATATAGCCCTTGAAATACGGCGGAAAATGCAAAAATGCCAGCATCTGCGGGCGAAAGCCTTCCTGTTGCTCGGTCTGCTGCTGCAGCTTTTTTCCCGCTTCGAGGCTCATGCGCAGGCGGATGCATTCCCGCTGAATGATTTTCTGCGCGTCCGGCGCATTCTGCGCGTTTACTTTTTTGTCGTCGGTGTACCATCCGCGGGAGCCGCAGATGATATAGTTTTCCGCACGGAAGGCGTTGTTTTGCAGAAAAGAGAGCGTGCGGATGCTGTTTTCTTCGGTAAAGCGGTTCAGCTTTGCCGCGGTTTCCCACCAAAAATCGTGATTGCCCTTCAACAAAATTTTTTTGCCGGGAAGATTTTCCAAAAACAGCAAATCATCCCGTGCCTGCTCCAGATTCATCCCCCAGGAGATATCACCGGGAATGACAACGGTGTCGTTCGCGCGCACGGTGCTCTGCCAGTTTTC
>DBGFNI010000041.1:0-3763 GCA_048527645.1 Eubacteriales bacterium
AAAAACGCTTGACAAAAAGGAAAATAAGCAGTAAAATATTTGTCAGAAAAGGCGATGATCGGAAAATAGTACCCAACAAATCCTGTTTTCAGAAAGCCGGCGGTCGATGCAAGCCGGTAGCAGGCGTTGCGGGAATACAGTCCGTGAGCCGCGCATCGAAAGGCAATGCACGCCGTGCTTGCCCGGTAAGTTGCGACGTCTCCGCTGCGTTAAAGCGGCAGGGTATGCTTGTACCCGTTGAGGCCGTTGCTGTGAAGCATCGGTGAACAAAGGTGGTAACACGGTTTTTCCGTCCTTTGATCCGTTCAGATGGATCAAAGGATTTTTTTATTGCCGACAAGCAAAACAACAAAGCATAGGAGAACAGTCATGACCATTGTGGATTTATTGGAGCGCAACGCCGCCTATCGCACCGACGAGGTGGCGCTTGTGGAGATCAACCCCGAGGTGCCCGATCCCCGGCGCCATACCTGGCGCGAATTTGAGCTGGTGGAGCCGGCGGCTCAGGGCTACTACCGCAGGCAGATCACCTGGGGGGTGTTTAACGAAAAGGCAAACCGCGTCGCAAATGCCCTGATTTCCCGCGGAATCGGCAGGGGCGACAAGGTGGCAATCCTGATGATGAACTGTCTGGAGTGGCTGCCGATCTATTTCGGCATTCTGAAAACGGGCGCGTTGGCAGTCCCGCTCAACTTCCGCTACAGCTCATCCGAAATTGACTATTGTCTGAACCTTTCCGAAGCGCACGCGCTGATCTTCGGTCCCGAATTTATCGGTCGCGTTGAGCAGATCGCCGACCGCATCGGTCAGCACCGTCTGCTGATTTTCGTCGGGGACGGATGCCCCGCGTTTGCAGAGGATTACCGCGAGCTGACCGCAGACGTCTCCTCCCTCTCCCCCGGCATTGTTCTGCACGACGAGGATCAGGCAGCCATCTATTTTTCCTCCGGCACAACCGGCTTCCCCAAAGCGATTCTGCATCTGCACCGCGCGCTGATGCACGCCGCAGTCGTCGAGCAGAAGCATCACGGGCAGACGGAAAAGGACGTGTTTCTGTGCATTCCGCCGCTGTATCACACCGGCGCGAAAATGCACTGGTTCGGCTCGCTGATTTCCGGCAGCCGCGCCGTTTTGCTCAAGGGCACGCAGCCGCAGCAGATTTTGCAGGCGGTCAGTGCGGAAAAATGTACGATCGTATGGCTGCTGGTACCGTGGGCGCAGGATATCCTCAACGCGCTGGATCGCGGTGAATTGAAACTCAGCGATTACTGTCTGGATCAATGGCGGCTGATGCATATCGGCGCACAGCCCGTTCCCCAGAGTCTGATCAAGCGCTGGCTTGCATACTTCCCGCATCATCAGTATGACACCAATTACGGCCTTTCCGAATCCATCGGTCCCGGCGCGGTGCACCTGGGTGTGGAAAACGTACATAAGGTCGGCGCAATCGGCGTGCCGGGCTTTGGCTGGGAAGTGAAGATCGTGGATGAAAAAGGCAGCACGGTCAAGCAAGGCGAGGTCGGCGAGCTGTGCCTGAAGGGCGACGGCGTCATGGTCTGTTATTATAATGACGAAAAGGCCACCGCAGAAGCGCTGAAGGACGGCTGGCTGTACACAGGCGATATGGCGATGCAGGACGAGGACGGCTTCATCTTTTTGGTGGACCGCAAAAAGGATGTCATTATCACCGGCGGTGAAAACATCTATCCCGTCCAGATTGAGGACTTTTTGAGCGCGCATCCCGCCGTCGGCGACGTGGCCGTCATCGGTCTGCCGGATGAACGTCTGGGTGAAATCGCCGCCGCGATCATTCAAGTCAAGCCGGGCATGCAGTGCACCGAGGAGGAAATCACAGACTTTTGCCGGGATCTGCCGCGGTACAAGCGCCCCCGGAAAATCATATTTGCCGATGTCCCCCGCAATCCCACGGGAAAAATCGAAAAGCCCCGCCTGCGCAAAATGTACGGCTCCGAGCAGTTGGTCGCTTCTCAAAACCGTTCTTGACATCAGTCTATATAAAATTTACGGAGGAATCAAATCATGAACACTATCATCATCACCGCGCTGCTGCTGATCTTTTTCGCAATAATGATCGGCATCGGCGTCTATTGCCGCCGCCATGCCACCAATGTCAACGGCTTTGTCCTCGGCGGCCGTTCCGTCGGGCCGTGGCTGACCGCATTTGCGTTCGGCACCTCCTATTTTTCCGCCGTTATTTTCGTCGGCTATGCCGGACAGTTCGGCTGGAATTTCGGCCTTGCCTCCACCTGGATCGGTCTGGGCAACGCATTCATCGGCTCCCTGTTGGCATGGGTCATTCTGGGACGGCGCACCAGAATCATGACGCAGCACCTGGGCTGCAGCACGATGCCGGACTTCTTCGGCAAGCGCTTTTCGTCGCGCGGACTCAAGGTTGCCGCCTCCTGCATCACCTTCGTTTTTCTCATTCCTTACACCGCATCGCTCTACAACGGGCTTTCCCGCCTGTTTGCCATGGCGTATGAGAATGTGGACTATTCCGTCTGTGTCATCGTGATGGCAGTGCTGACCGGCGTTTATGTGCTGTTCGGCGGCTATATGGCGACCGCGATCAATGATTTCATTCAGGGGATCGTGATGCTCGTCGGTATCATTGCGGTCATCGGCGCGGTGCTGCACGCCAACGGCGGTTTGAATGCAGCCATCGCGCAGCTTGCCACCGGAGAAAACGGCGGCTGGGAATACGCATCCTTCCTGGGCGCAGATCCCCTGTTTTTGCTGTTCGTCGTGCTCCTCACCTCTCTGGGCACCTGGGGTCTGCCGCAGATGGTCGGAAAGTTCTATTCCATCAAGAATGAGGATGCCATCAAAAAAGGCACTGTGATTTCCACTGTTTTTGCCATCATCGTCGCCGGCGGATGCTACTTCTTGGGAGGCTTTGGCAGACTGTACGATGTTGATGTTGCCGCACAGGGCTTTGACGCAGTCATTCCCACGATGCTCAGCGGTTTGCCCGCCGTGATCATCGGCATTGTCATCGTGTTGGTGCTTTCCGCCTCCATGTCCACCCTGTCCTCCCTCGTGCTGACCAGCGGCTCTACCATCACACTGGACTTTATCGAGCCGATGTGCAAAAAGCCTTTCACGGAAAAAAAGAAAATGCTGCTCATCCGCGGCTTTATCGTTCTGTTCATTATCGTCTCCGCAATCATCGCCATCAAACAGTATAACAACAAGAGCCTGTTTATCGCGCAGATGATGGGTGTCTCTTGGGGCGCTTTGGCGGGTGCCTTTTTGGCGCCGTTCCTCTACGGTTTGTATTGGAAGGGTGTGACACGCGCCGGCGTGGTGGTCTCCTTTATATACGGCGTCGGTCTGGAGATTGTGCAGCTGTGCATCTCTCTTGGATGGCTGGATGTTTCCGGCTCTGCAGTTCTCTCCTTCGTCTTCAGAAACTCGCTGTTCTCCGGCGTGTTTGCAATGGTCGGCGGACTGATTTTGGTTCCCCTGGTCAGCCTGATTTCCCGCAAGACGCGTCCCGCCGACACCGACAAAATGTTCTCCTGCTATGACCGCACGGCGGTGGTAGAGATCACGGATTCGCTCGGAGAATAAGGCGGCAAGCTGCATTAGCACCCCACTCCGGATTCCTGCAGAATGCAAAAACAGATATGGCGCTACCCCGTCATATCTGTTTTGCTTTTTGTCACACGGCGCATGAAAAAACAGCATCTGACAAAAGACCGAAAAAATATCAAAACTATTCCATTTTTTGAAAAGATAT
>DBGFNI010000042.1:0-7754 GCA_048527645.1 Eubacteriales bacterium
TGGAGGGCAAAATGAATACATATGAAAGAATCAAGGAATTATGCGAAAAAAACGGTTTTTCGATATCATCAATCGGGGATAAAATTCCGGGGTTATCCATCAATAAAGCATCTATTACCGGTTGGAAAAACGGTTCCGTACCGCGTCCGGATAAAATAAAAGCGATTGCTGATTATTTTGGTGTATCGCAGGAATATCTCCGCTGTGAATCCGATGACCCGTCCGGCTCCAAAAAGTCCTCCGTGACAGATGATGATCTCAAGGTCGCACTGTTCGGCGGCGATAAAGAAGTCACGGACGAAATGTGGCAGGAAGTCTTGAATTTTGCCGAATATGTGAAAAACAGAAAGAAGAATGAAAATGACAATCACTGATCTGCTGATAGAGTGCGATCAAAAAAACATTCCCGTTTTTTTCAAAAGCCTTCCGCTGACCGAATCCGTTTCGATCTGTTTTGATCAGCAGTGCTGCATCGGCATCGACGATTCGGACATGACCGAAGCGCAAAAAAAGACCCACCTCGCACATGAGATGGGTCATTGTGAAACCGGCGCATTTTACTGCGCCTTTTCTCCGATTGATAACCGCAGCAAGCATGAGCACACTGCGAATATGTGGGCAATCCGTAAGCTGCTCCCGCCGGATCAGCTTCTGCACGCCATGGAGGAAGGAGACCGGGAAGTGTGGCAGCTCGCAGAGCGCTTTGATGTCTCCGAAGATTTGATCCGCTTCGCCGTATACGAATATTTTGACATTGCGTGTTAAAAATTCCGCCTTTTCTCTTTTTTCACACCATTTGAATACAAACGGAGTATATTATGAAAAGCATTGTATTCTTTGTATTTCGCACTTTTCGATGGATTTCTCAAAACGCAATGACCCTTTTCATAACGTTTTTATGCTTTTTCATTTTCGCACTTTTCGTCGCATCCGTTGCATTCCTGATTGATAAAATCAAAAATCTGTGCCACCGCATAAAAGCCAGAAAATGCGAATACAACTGCAGCGCAGACAATCAAAAAGAACCCGTCAAAGCGTTGTCTTATACAGAGCGTCTGCAAATAAAAAAGGATTATTATGAAAAAATCGTCTTCATGAAAATCATTTGCGCACTTTTCCTCTTTTTTCTGTTTTCGTATTTTTTCACATCCGACGCCCTTCTAAATTACTTCGGCATATATGATCTGCGTCTGCAGAATCACGGTGTCTACTGCTATGCCGTTACCATTTCCAACGATATGGAAAGCTACACAGTCCCTGCAGAAATAATAATCCGGAATTCCGATTCCAAATATAACCCTTCCTACTGTATCGAAAAAGCAATCCTCCCGTCCGGCAAGAAAATATATTTTGAAGAAAACGATCTTGAAATCGAAGAATCTGTTTCGGTCCACGTTGAAGAAGGCGATTGGTGGTCTTGCACCCTGCACAACGTGCATACCGTTTCAAGCAGTATTGACGAATACAGTTTTTACGATTTCGATGTTCTGGTGTTGATTCTGATCATTCCGACTTCGTTTATCCTTTGGTTTGTGTATCATATCTATAAGAAATTCATTTTTATTATTTTCTGATCGGTGGTGTATGTATGAATATTGAAACGTATTTGGAAAAACAAGGCTTTTCCTTATCTGATTTTTCTTCAGAAGATGCAGCATATCGTTTTGCTTTTGAATTTCTTTCCGATGATTTCGAAAAGATTTCGGAAGAAAAGCAGTGCGTTGTCACCGCTCTGTGGTCAAAATGCGTCTCCTTTGTCGTCATTCTATCCGTCCTTTCTGCCGCGGCCGTTTCCTATTTTGTTTTTCACTCCGTCATAAAATCTGTTCTGATGTTCGTCCCTGTGCTTTTGGTATGCCTTTGCATCTTCGGCATGATATATTACATATCGCCATGTGTCAAGAAAAAGGAGCACCGTCTCAAAACACGCCCAGCAAAGCACCCGATCGTTCTTTGCGCGCTGATCTCTTTTGCTGTATCCCTGCTCATTTCCGCAGCTTCCCTGTCATGGATTCATGTGATCTATTCTCCTGCCGAACAACAACCCTTCGTCCCCACACACAGCGTTGCATCCTCCACCGTCACCGTTAACAAAGTTTCAGGCTGCTACCACATTTTTTCAGATTGTCCCGCCGCGGAAAAAATCAGCGATGAAAACCGGTTGCTTTTTGATGAAGACGAATTCGAAGACTCTATGAAGGATGACTGGTACCTTTGCAAGCAATGTGAGAAACGGAGGAATTCATGAAACTGCCAAACGGTTACGGAACAGTATATAAGATTTCAGGAAAACGCAGGAATCCTTGGCTTGCCCGAAAAACCGTCGGTTGGGATGAAAACGGAAATCAGATCCGTCAGACAATCGGAGCATACCGCACCCAGAGCGAAGCGCTGCAGGCGCTGGCTGATTTCAACGAAAATCCGTATGATCTCAAGGCAAGCAAGCTGACATTCGAACAGGCATACGATCTTTGGTTCCGCGATCAATTCAACGATGAATCCAACCGATCCACCGTCAAGAACTACAGAATGGCATACCAATACTGTAAACCCATTTACAAAATACCGATCGGAGAGATCAAAACAAACAAGCTGCAGCCGCTCATTGATTCCTGTGAAAAAGGGTATCAGACGCAAACCCGCATCAAAACGCTGCTTCGCCGCGTTTTTGAATGGTGCATCGCACACGAAATTCTGCGCAAGAATTATGCTGATTCCATTAAGATCAATGAGAAAAAAGAGACTCATACACGAAACGCATTTCCCCGGGAGGATATCTGTCGCATGGCGTCTCTTGCCGATGAATCTCATTGCCTGAAAATTGTGATGATGCTCATCTATTCCGGCGTGCGTATCAATGAATTGCTGGAGCTGAAAAAAGACGATGTGTATCTTGACCGTCAATATTTTTTTGTACGAAAATCAAAAACCGACAGCGGCGTTCGTGCCGTCCCCATCGCTGACGCAGTCCTTCCGTACTGGAAACATTTTGACAAGCTTTCCACCTGTAACTATGCTGTGTGCACAGTGTCCGGACAGCCGATCGAATACAGCAACTTCGTCAAGAGATACTGGAACCCCACCATGGAAGAACTCGGTCTTAAGGATTACACCCCGCACTGCACGCGTCATACCTGTACCTCTCTGCTGAAAGTCGCCGGCGTAGATCATACCTTGGTCAAAAAAATTATCGGTCATAAATCTCAAATGGATTTGACCGAAAGCACCTATACGCATTATGAAATCAAAGATTTGCTCCGTGCAATCAATTCCATTGACATTTTCATGGAATAATTTTTTTGTTAGCTACGTGTTAGCTACGTGTTAGCTACGAGCAAAAATTCGAACGGTTTTCAACACACGAGAAAAGCAAAAATCCCCGTAAACACTGCGTTTACAGGGATTTTTGCTTTTTGAAAGTTATGGTAGCGGAAGTTGGACTTGAACCAACGACCTATCGGGTATGAACCGATTGCTCTAGCCAGCTGAGCCATTCCGCCGTATTCTTTTGGGATGCTCGATTATTATAGCATGAGAAAAACGCTTTGTCAATACTTTTTGTAATATTTTCCGCCGATGTTTTTCCGGTACACGGCGCTCTGCCGGGAGCAGAGAGCATAAATCACCCGGCATTGCTCCGTTCTCGTACAAACCGGTTTTTACGATTTGATATGGACATCCATCTGCGGATACGGAATCACCAAACCGTTTTCGTCCAACGCCCGCTTCACAATGCCCTTTGCCGCCGCGTCTACATCCCAATAGTGCTCCGAATCACACCATACGCGCACTGTAAAATCCAAAGAAGACTGACCGTGCCCAGACATAAACACCAGCGGTGCCGGATCGGACAATACAAACGGTATCTGTGCCGCAGCCGCTTGGATCACCCGCTGTGCCTGTTCCGCGTCGCTGTCGTATGAGACGCTGAAAACAAAGTCCAAACGCCGCTTGGGCTCCGTGAAATGGTTGATGATCGCCGAATTGCTCAATGTCCCGTTGGGCAAGGTCACATGCTTGTTATCGTAGGTCACAAGCATGGTATAAAACACATTGATGTCGCGGACAATCCCGGCATACCGGTCCGTCTCGATATAATCCCCAACCTTGAAGGGCTTGAACAGCAGCAGCATAATGCCGCCGGCAAAATTGGAAAGCGAGCCTTGCAGGGCAAGACCGATCGCCACGCCCGCAGAGGCAAGAATCGTGATAAACGAACTCATCGGAATGCCCAGAATCCCGGCAGCGACAATTATGATCACGGCGTAGAAAAAGATTTTCAGCGCACTCTGCAAAAATGTCTGCACGCCGCGGTCCACACGCTGTATGCCCCGCTGCTTAAAAATCAGCGCAATCAGTCTTCTTGCCAACCAGATTCCGACCACCAAAACAAGAATGGCGCAGAGGAGCTTTAAGCCGATCTGCGTAACAATCTGCGTGATATGATTCAAAAAGCTCTCCCACATGATGAATGCTCCTTTGTCTGTCCGTCATGCCTATTCTTTCTGTGTTGCCGCAAAACAACCCGTGTCCGCAGACACGGGTGTGTTGTTATGATGTAACCCGCACCTGCCGTGTATAACGTGGATTGAAAACCCTTGCTCACACAAGGTCGGTGTCCTCTTCACTGCTTTGTGCAACCAACGTTTGCACCGCTTTGGGACAAGGTCACGAAAGCGGGCAAGAGGCCTGCATTCCCACAGCAAAAGCCGGACCCGTAAATTCAATTGTGGGTTTTATACACGCAATATCACGCACAGGGCAGGAAGCATATCCTTACTGGTATTCTATGCAGAGAAAAGAAGAATTATTCCGCTTCTCCGTCATCCTCTGCATCGTAATCCATCGTCATAAACTCATCCTCGAACATGTCCGCAATCCGATCGAACTCATCATCATCGTCGATGGTGACCAAAATGTCTTCTCCGCTCTCTTCATCATGCGCGATTTTCAAAATCACATATTCGTCATCGGGATTGTCCGTTGCAGGCTCAAGCGCCATATATGTCACGCCGTCAACCTCTGCGGATGCCAGCAATACGAAATCGTTTTCATTTCCTTCCTCGTCGGTCAGCGTAAAAATCTCAACATCATACTGTTCTTCATTTTCCATTGGTTCGCCCTCCGTTTCCGGTGCAGCCAACGCTGCCCGTTCTTATTGTAACCGATTTGAGACAGATTGTCAATACCCACCAGGCGCTCCTGCGTCAGCGCGCTTTCTTTTTCTCTGCTTGCTGCGTCGGCTCCTCTTTGCCCGCCTCCCCCGAAGACTGCGCCGTCTCATCAGACGCCTGCGCCGCATGATCTTCGGCGCTGTCCCCTTGCTTTGTCGGCTGCTTGCCGTCCAGCCGTTTGGCAACCGCTCTTTTCAGCAGACAGTACAGCACGGCGCAGAGCGGCACACCGAAGAGCATCCCCGGAATTCCGAACGCGTTGCCGCCCAACGTGACCGCTGCCAGCACCCAAATCCCCGGCAGGCCGACCGATTTTCCGACCACGCGCGGATAGATCAAATTGCCCTCCAGCTGCTGCAGCACAATGATGAACAGCACAAACCAGAACGCCTTGACCGGCTCCACCAGAAGAATCAAAAACGCTCCCACCGCCGTTCCGATAAACGCCCCAAACACGGGAATCAAAGCCGTAAAACCAACCAACACGGAAATCACCACCGCATAGGGAATCGAGAAAATCAGCATGCCGATATAGCACAGCACGCCGAGAATCAGCGCCTCGGTCAGCTGCCCGGTCACGAAGCTCGCAAAGGTTTGGGAGGTCAGCGATGCAAAATCAAGCAAGCTGTTGATCTTGCGTTCGGGGAAAAACGCATACAGCATCCGTTTGACATTTCTTCCCAGTTTTTCCTTTTGTGCCAGCACATACAGGGAAAAGACGAAGGCAAGCACCAAATCCACAACGCCGGAAAAGATTGATGTGGTAATGTCCAGCGTTTTGTTCACTAAATAGCCGTTGTTGTCCGTAAAAAGCTTGGTGATCTGCCCGGCGATCAGATCCGAATTAAAGGACAGCTCGGGGAGGGCTATGCCGTATTCCCTCGCCAGCCGCACGACAGAAGTCCACCACTGCTCAATCTGCGCCGCATATGCGGGGAGCTGCTCGACAAAAGAGCCGATTGTCCGCTTGAATTCCGGGAAAACCATAAAAATCAGCAAAAAGAGCGCGCCGATCACAATCATAGCGCTGAGCAGCAGGCATACCGGCCGTTTGAGCTTTTGCGTCAGCTTCGCGCCTCTTTTTTTGCACACGCTTCCCCAGATCCGCGTCCAAAGCTGCTCAAGGGGATTGAGCAGCACATTCATCACAAACGCGATGCAAAGGCCGATCAAAAGCGGCGATAGCAATGCAAAAAGCATCCCAAGCAGCGACAGCAGCTGATCGGTGTGCCGGATTCCCCAATAAAGCAGGATCACACCCGCCGCCGCGCCAAACAGCATCCATACACTTTTCGGATCGACAGAAAAACGGATCGAACGGTGCGCGTCGTCATCCCGTTGCTTTGTTTTCGTTTTTTGTTCTTTGGTATCCACAGCACGGCTCCCCTTTCCTGTCTGTTTTCAGCTTGTTATCCGTTATGGTCCTTATTCCGGTTTTTTTGCGCCGCCAAGCGGTTGAGCAGCGTAATACAGAGAATGATCACTCCGGTCACAACAAAAATCCCGAGCATCCCCATGCCCATGATGGGCAGCGTTTGTATCAGTTTATCAACATGAAATAAACTATCCATCAACAAATCCTCCCGTACCGTTTCACATCACCATCGACAGCAGCAATCCTCCGGCGATCACAGAAGCAATCTGCCCGGAAACGTTGACGCCGACCGCATGCATCAGCAAAAAATTTTGTGCATCTTCCTCCTGACCGATCTTGTGCACGACACGAGCGGACATCGGAAAGGCGGAAATCCCCGCTGCACCGATCATCGGATTGATCTTCTGCCGTGCAAACAGATTCATCAGCTTTGCCAGCAAAATGCCGCCGACGGTATCCACCACAAACGCGACCAATCCCAGTCCCATAATCAGCAGCGTTTGCGGACGCAAAAACGCCTCTGCCGTCATCCGCGAGGAGATGGTCAGCCCCAGAAAAATGGTGATCAGATTGGCAAGCACCTTTTGGGCGGTTTCGGAGAGCGATTGGAGCACGCCGCACTCCCGAATCAGATTTCCGAACATCAGAAATCCGATCAGCGCTACCGCGTCCGGCGCCACCAGCCCCACCAGAATCGTGACAATGATCGGGAATAAAATCTTGGTGCTTTTGGAAACTGCCTTGCCGGTATAGGTCATACGGATCTGCCGTTCTTTTTTCGTTGTGCACAGCCGGATAATCGGCGGCTGAACGATCGGCACCAGCGCCATATAGGAATATGCCGCCACCATAATGGCCGCCGTATAATTTGAATGAAGCGTCTGCGCCACAAAAATGGAGGTCGGTCCGTCTGCTGCGCCGATGATGGCGACAGATGCGGCATCATGCAGGGAAAAGCCGAACAATGAAGCCATGCACAGCGTGAAAAAGATGCCGAATTGTGCCGCCGCGCCAAACAGCATCAGCTTCGGATTGGTCAATAGGGGTTCAAAATCAATCATCGCGCCGATGCCGATAAACAAAATCAGGGGCATCAGCTCATTGCTTTCAATCCCGATTTCAAACAGCCTGTCAATCACCGCTTTCGCGCCGGATTGCGGCAGATTGATCAGAATCGCGCCGAATCCCATGGGCAGCAGCAGGGC
>DBGFNI010000043.1:0-3630 GCA_048527645.1 Eubacteriales bacterium
CTGCAAATGCCGCTGTAATAAACATCGCGCGTTTTCACTTCAAAGCCGTCCAAGTCCTCTGTTTCAAGCGTGCAAACGGGAAAATCATATATCCTGCCGCACGAAGAACAGACAAAATGTCCGTGAAGAGAGGTGTCAGCATCAAAGCGCGTACGCTGCTCATCCAGCTTGACTGTTATTGCCAGATTCTTCTCCACAAAAGCCTGCAAGACATTGTAAACCGTTGCCAGCGTGATATGCTGACCCGATTTCATAATTGCCTGATATACTTCATCCGCATCAGGATGAGAACGGTAGCGAATCAGATAATCATAAATCTGAATCCGCTGCGGTGTTGCACGCAATCCGTGCTCACGAAGAACTTGAGCAATCGCATGTTCCATTGTTTTACGCTCCTTATATCCGTCGGTATCCACCAAGCAGAATCGGAACTCCGCCGGTAAGACAAATGTTGTTCTATCTCGCCCGGTGATTAGATTATAACACAGGACGGTTGCCGTGTCAATGCTTTTTTAGAATAATTCTAAATAGTAACATTTGGTAGGACAACTGTTCGTATTTGATCGTTTTTCAGTTCAAAGAGAATCTGCCCAAACGGACATCTTTCCTTTTCCGTCCTTGGCACACAGATGTGTCATCGCTCCGTTGATGACCGTCATCCGAGGGGCGACATGGCCGATATCCGCCTCACAAATCAGCGGAATCCGATCCCCGAGAATCCGTCGCACCGCGTCTGTATAACTCATGTTCAACAAGCTGCCGCCGATCAGCACACGGCCAAACACAAACGCACGCGCATTTTGAAACCAGCCTGCTTCCCGCATATTCCAAAGCGTATTATGCACCGCCTCGGCACGCATCGCAAAAATGTCAAAATACCATATCACGCCGTCATCGCGGTATTTTTCCAAAAAAGGCAATGTCCCGTCATACGGCGTGCCGATCAGATCACACAGGCAATCCATGCAGCCGCCGAGCATTCTGCCCTTGACGTCCACCGCGCCGTTCGGCGTTTGCCAATATACCGGCGTATTCAACGCATAGCCGTTTTCGCTGTCTCCCTTGCCGCTTTCATATAGTGCGTAGCTGTTCTGTTCGCGCACATTACCCTGCCACAGATCAATGCAGGATTGCAGGGAGGGATGCAGCGTTTTCATGTCAAAGCCGCCGGCGTTTGTCCCGTAGATGGTCGGCATATCGCACAGCGTCGTCACGGAATACAAGAGATTGGTCGGATCGGAATAGCCCTGAAGCCATTTCGGATTGGCCGCGATCTGCTCATAATCGACATACGGAAGCATGTCAATCAAAAAGTCGCCCCCCGCAGCACTTAAAATCAGCTTCACTTCCGGATCCGCATACAGCGCGCCGAGCTGCCGGGCACGCTCTTTTCCGTCGCCGGAAACACAGCCGCCCGTGCGCACATTCGCCGTTTCCCTGACACGAAAGCCGTTTTCCCGAAAATGATCAATGCTCATCTCCAGCCCGGGCACCGACCCCTCGTCTATCCCGGCGCTGGGCGCCGTAATCCCGATCAGGTCATTTTTCTGCAAAAATGGTATCGAAATCATAATCCCCTACTCCCTGATAGGTTTGGTAATTGCTGCTGATTTTCATATATGATTTTCCGGCTATCAGATAATGCGTGATCAGCTCCACGCCGATGCTGTCCAGCTTTGCAGCAAGCGTGTGCGTGAAAACCAGGTCCTCGTTGGAGGGCACCAGCAGGCCGCTCGGATGATTGTGCGAAATCGCAACATAATCCGCACCGCGGATTGCGATCTCTCGGATGATTTCCGCATATGTCACATCCAACGCATTGGACAGTCCGCGGTGAATGGTAAAATCGTTAATCATCCGCCCCGCCTCATCCAGACAAAGAACAACAATCCGCTCTTCCGTCGCACCGTAAAAGCACTTGAAAAGAAAAGTCAGGATGTCGCGTTCCCGCTCATCGTGAGATGGCAGCGCATCGGATGTGATCGCCGCTTTTTCATATCTGCAAAATACATCGTACCAGAATTTCAGATACAGCGCGGTCTGCTCTTTCACGCCCTTGACCCGCATCAGCGATTCCTTGCTTGCGCGGAAGACATTGTTCATACTTCCGAACTTTCGGAGCAGATTATGCGCAATTTCATTGGTGTCGCCGCGCGGAATAATCCAGAACAGGATCATCTCCAGAATTTCATGATCCTGAAATCCCTCAATGCCAACGTCAAGGTATCTCTGCTTGACCCGCATCCGATGCCCCTGATGCAGATTGGATTTTTCCGACTGATAGACGTTTTTGTGCGCAACTATGCCGTCTTGCTTAGACAAAAAATGTTTCAACTCCTCTTTGCAGCGATGCTGCAATGATAATGTAAAATAATCGTTTCGTCTCCGTTGTTTTGTCCGTATCTGCCGCCGCAGAGCCGACAGTCGGCGATATGCCTGCAATAACAGATTTTCGGCGGCTTTTGACCATATCAAAAAGCCAAAAGCGCAGAAGAAATCGTACCCGTTGCAGACCGTTTTAATTGAAGATATTATAACACATTCTTTTTCAAATTGCAAGATAATCTGATTTTCTTTCCGATTCTGTACGAATTTCTTAAAATTTACAGAGAGAAATTATGTCCGACACTTGCTTTTTGCCCCGAAATCATATATAATGTGCATGCGGAGGTGATCGGATGGCAGCGCAGAGCGGCGGCAGAAAAATTGTCGCGAATAACAAAAAAGCGTTTCATGACTACTTTGTCGATGACAAAATCGAAGCCGGCGTTCAGCTGTGCGGCACGGAAGTGAAATCCGTGCGCAACGGCGCGGTCAACATGAAGGATTCCTATTGCTACATTGATAAAAGCGGAGAAATGTATGCAACCGGTATTCACATCAGCCCGTATGACAAAGGCAATATTTTCAACCACGATCCCCTGCGCGACCGCAAATTGCTGTTGCACCGGCGGGAGATTGACCGGCTGTTCGGCCTGATCGGACAAAAGGGCGTTTCCGTGATTCCGCTGTGCATGTATTTTTCCAAGTCGCACGTCAAGATCGAGCTGGGAATTTGCCGCGGCAAGAAATTGTACGACAAGCGGGAAACCGACGCCAAGAAGCAGGCACAGCGCGACATCGAACGCTATTCCAAGACAAGCGACCGCTACTGAGGTCGCAACCATATGGGTGCGTAAAGGTTTCGACGGGGATTTTGAGGTATCATAAGCGAGTAGAGGCCGGACAAACTCTGAAAACAGGTCCGCTTAAAATTAAACGCTAACAATAATAAAGTAGCACTGGCAGCCTAACGGCTGTGCCGTGGCCATCAAGCGCCACCCGTCTCCCCCGGAGCACCGCGGCCGGGTAAGAGACGTCATTTAGCGGTGAACGTGCATCTCCTGTTGCTTTTGAAGAGATCATGAAGAAAAAAGCTGCCGCAGCCGGACGTTTGTCAGCTGATGACCGACTGCGGGAGAACTAACGGCTGACTGCACTCGGAGAAAATGATATCAACGGATTTTCGGACAGGGGTTCGACTCCCCTCGCATCCACCAGCCCGGAAGGCCGGGCAGCCAAATATTGGGGCAGCAAGTGCAAACTTGTTTCCTTATCCCACGATGGGGTATTCGGTTTTGACTGTCTCGC
>DBGFNI010000044.1:0-15723 GCA_048527645.1 Eubacteriales bacterium
CCGCGTTTGCGCGGGGGCTTGATGTTGGCATGCGGATTGTTTTTCAGTTGTGTTACGGCGCGCAGCATGTCCTTCGCGTCCTGATAACGCTTTTCCGGATCCTTTTCCATCGCGCAGAGAATCAGCTGCTCCACCCCTTTGGGCACCGCTGCGTTCAGCTTGCTCGGCGGAACCGGCTTTTCATGCACCTGCATCATCGCAACCGACAGCGGCTTTTCCGCGTTGAAGGGCAGCTTTCCGGTAACCATTTCATACAGCATCACGCCCAAAGAATACAGATCGCTTCTCGCGTCAATGGCTTTGCCCACCGCCTGCTCGGGGCTGATATAATACACCGTGCCGATCGCCTTCTTTTTCTGTCCGTCCTGCTGCGGCTCGTTCACATCCGGCAGCTTTGCAATGCCGAAATCTGCAACCTTGATCGTTCCGTTGCGCAGCAGCATAATATTCTGCGGCTTGATATCCCGGTGAATGATCCCCTTGCTGTGGGCATGCTCCAGCGCCATCAGTATCTGCTCCGTGTAGGAGAGCGCCTCCTTGATATTGAGCACGCCCTTGCGGTTCATATAGCTTTTGAGGGTGATGCCGCGGATGTTCTCCATCACAATATATTTTTCAGTATCCTTCACTGTCACATCATAAATCGCGACAATATTGGGATGGTTGAGCATGGCGACGGCACGGGACTCATTGATAAAGCGCTTGACCGACTGCACATCGTTGTTGATCTCGTCCTTGAGAAGCTTGAGTGCCACGGTGCGCTTCATCACAAAGTCTTCCGCTTCAAACACCACTGCCATTCCGCCGATCCCGATGATTTTTTGAATCCGGTATCTGCCGTCAAAAACCTGACCGACATATTTTTCAAAGCGTTCCGTCGTTTCCATCGCAATTCCTTTCTGTGAAAACTGTTTGTATATGAAAAATCATCACGCCTGATATGCCATCAGAACCGCGGTGATATTGTCGCCGCCTCCATTGGCATTGGCAGTATCAATCAGTGTCTGCACCATTCTGTCCGCCGCTGCCGCGTCCCGCAGCTCCGGGCGGAAATGCGCCTGCAGCAGCGTGTGGATGCCCTCGTCGCTGACAAAGCCGGAAAGCCCGTCGGAGCAAAGCAGCAAAACCGCCTCGTCACATCCGGTCAGATCGACGGACAAAATGTCTGCCTCGATCCGCTTTTCAATTCCGACCGCACGGGTGATCATGTTTTTATTCGGATAGTTTTTCGCTTCCTCCTGCGTGATCTTCCCCGTGTCCAGCAAATGCTGCACCAGAGAGTGATCCCGCGTCACCTGCGAGAGCTCTCCGCCGCTCATCAGATACAGACGGCTGTCCCCCACGTTCACCACATGGACATGGTTGCCCACCACAAGCGCCGCAACCAGCGTCGTGCCCATTCCGCGCAGCTCCGCATCCTGCTGTGCTCTTTCAAAAACCGCGCGGTTCGCCTTTACCACACTGTGTGCCAGCAAGGCGGAATAATCGCCCGCGCCGACGCGCTGCGGCTGCTTGCCGGCAAGCCGAAGCTGGCGAAAAAAAGTCTGAATCTGACTGCAAAACGTGTCTCTTGCCAGCACGCTGGCGATGTTTCCGCCGTTTGTGCCGCCCATCCCGTCGCAGACCAGCCCCAGGTATACGCCGGGACAAACGGGCTGCGCCGCGAACGTGTCCTGATTGGTCGCACGCTTCAGTCCGACATCGGTTTTTCCGTTGAGAATCACCCCGTCAACCCCCTTTTTCTATGTCAGATGAGATTGCATCATTTTCTGCTGATGCTGCCGGTTTCGCAGCTGCCCGCAGGAGGCGTCAATATCGGCGCCCAGACGGCGCCGCACCGTTGCTGTAATACCGTTCTTTTCCAGATATGTGCAAAATGCGCGAATGCTGTCCTCACCGCTCGGTCTGCCCCCGCGCTCCGCGACAGGATTGAGCGGGATCAGATTGACATGCAGCGGCATCGCGCGGCCGACCTGCGTGCGAAACAGCTGTACCAGCGCACGCGCGCTTTCCGGCGTGTCATTCTGTCCGCGAATCAGCGTGTATTCAAAGGAAACGCGTCTGCCCGTTTTTTCAAAATAATGCACGGTTGCCTGCATCAGCGCCTGCAAATTCCACTTTCGGTTCACCGGCATAATCGCGCTACGCTGCTCGTCCGTCGGCGCGTGCAGCGAGACCGACAGCGTGACCGGCAGTCCCTCCTGCGCCAGTTTTTCGATGCCGGGCACCAGTCCGCAGGTGGAAAGTGAAATGTGTCTCAGCCCGATGTTCAGCCCTTGTGCATGACTGACCAAACGCAAAAAGCGGATCACATTGTCATAATTGTCCAGCGGCTCGCCGATCCCCATCAGGACAATGCCGCCCACGCGCTCCTGCGTGTCCCGCTGCGCCGCGATCACCTGCCCGAGCATCTCGGCGGGCAGCAGATTGCGCACCTTGCCGCCGATGGCGGAGGCACAGAAGGTGCAGCCCATGTTGCAGCCCGCCTGCGTCGAAACACACAGCGTGTTGCCGTGATGATAGCGCATAAACACGCTTTCCACATTTTCCCCGTCATACAGCGAGAATAAGTATTTTACGGTACCGTCCGCGGCAGATACCTGCTTTCTGACGATGCGCGGAATGTGCAAAACCGCCCGCTGCTCCAGTGCTTGCCGCAGGGTGAGCGGCAGATTCGACATTTCGGCAAACGGTACGCCGCGCATCATCCATTCATAGATCTGACGTGCGCGAAACCGCGGCTGCCCCAGCGTCTGCGTGACGAACTGTTCCACCTGTTCCAAATCGGCGGAAAGCAGGTCAAAGCGGTCGGTACATTCTGTTTGGTTCATCTGCTCTGCTGATTCCATATTGCTCCTACCGTTTTACGGTTCCGTTCGTTTCATTTTTGCCACAAAAAAGCCGTCGCAGTCCGTTTCATGCGGAAAAACCGTCATCATGCCGTCCGTCCATTCTCTGCCCGCGGCAGCAAACGGCTGTGCGGTAAAGGACGGATGCGCCTGCAAAAAGCGCCGGACGTTTTCTTCGTTTTCCGCGGGATTCAGCGTGCAAGTGGAATACTGCAAAATTCCGCCCGGGCGGACATAAGAAGCGCAGTTTTCCAAAATCCGATACTGAATCTGCGGCAGACGCGCGATGCTCTCTTCCGTGCGGTGTCGGATCTCCGGCTTTTTGGCAAGCACGCCCAAGCCAGAACAGGGCACATCGCACAGCACGCGGTCATACTGCTTGTCCATTTCCGCGCGGTGCTCCGTGCCGTCGCACGCCTCCGTGCGAATGACGGAAATCCCCAGCCGTTGGGCGCCGCGCCGGATCAGAGACAGCTTGTTTTCGTGCAAATCGCAAGCGTGAATTTCGCCCTCGTTTTCCATACACAGCGCCGCGGCAAAGCTCTTGCCGCCGGGGCAGGCGCAGGCATCCAATATCCGTTCCCCGCGCCGGGGCGCAAAAATCTCCACGCACATCTGCGATGCGGCGTCCTGTACAAAATACATGCCCGCGTCCAGACCTGTCAGCTTTTCCACCGGGACACTGCCCTCCAAGCGAACGGCGCGCGGCAGCTGCGGCAGCGCGTAGGCGGCAATACCGCTGCGTTCCAGCGCCTGCAACTGCTCCGCAACCGTGGTTTTCAGGGTATTACAGTGCAGCGTGATCGGTGCGGGCCGGTCAAAGGCCTGCAAGATTTTCTCCGCGGTGTCGGCGCCGTAGGCATTTTGCCACAGCCGGCAGAGCCACTCCGGCGTGCTGTATAATACGCTCAGCCGCTGTATCTCATCGGCGGGCAGCGGAATTCTCCCCTGCTGTCGCTGCGCGCTGCGCAGCACGCCGTTGACAAACGAAACCGCATTCCGCGCCGCAAAGCGCCGTGTCAGGTTTCCCGCCTCCTGCAATACCGCATACGGCGGAATCCGATCCAGATAATACAGCTGATACAGGCTCATCCGCAGAATCAGCAAAACGTTCTCGTCCAGCTGCTCCAGCGGACGGGAGCAAAGATAACGCAGATCATAATCCAGCGTGATCTGCCGCTCGACCGTGCCGTAAAACAGTGCCGTGTACAGATTCTTTTCCGCGTCCTGCAATCTCATACGCTTGATCGTGCTGTCCGCTTCGATATTCAGATATTTTTGGCTGCTGACATAGCGCTTGAGCGATACATAAGCGCATTCTCTTGCATTCATACCGCGTTCAGTCCCGTCCGTTTCGGTTGCCGCCGCGCAGCAGCAGGAACATCCGCAGCAGTTGCAGCAGGGCGCCCGCCATCGCCGCGACATAGGTCATGGCAGCCGCCGTCAGCACCTTCCGTGCGCCGCTAAGTTCCTCTCCCGCCAAAATCCCGCTGCTTTCTATCGTTTGCAGCGCGCGGTGCGATGCGTTGAACTCCACCGGCAGCGTGACAAACTGAAAAAACGCCACCACCAGATACAAAACGAAGCCGACCGTTGCAATCGACGGAGAAAACAGAAAACCGATGAAGAAAATCAGCAGAGAAAAACGGGAGGCAAACTGCGTCACCGGCACAATCGCGTTGCGCAAACGGATGGGCGCATAGCCCGTGGCGTATTGCACGGCATGTCCCGCCTCGTGCGCCGCGACGCCGACCGCGGCAATGCTCGGTGTGTCATACACGGCCTGTGAGAGGCGGATGACATTTGCCTTCGGGTCAAAATGGTCGGTCAACTGTCCGGCAATACGTTCGATCCGTACCTGCTGCAAGCCGTTGGCGTCCAAAATCCGCCTTGCCGCCTGCTCGCCGGTCATGCCCCTGGCATTGCGCACATTCTGAAAGCGGCGATACGTGGAGGAAACGCTCCACTGCGCCCACACCGTAAATACCAGAACCGCAAGCATCAGCACATAATAGGTGCTCCAGTTCAGTGCAAGGTGTATATTATCCATGATATTTCCTTTCTGTTTCAGAGAACAATCTGTTTGAAACAATCCCCCGCTTTGATCTTCCGCCCGCGGATAAAATCGCCCGCGCCCATACTGCTTTTCCCCTGGGGGGTCAGACGCAGAATATCCAGCGTTCCCTCCCGGCAGGCAACCGTGATCACGCCCTTTTTTTCGTCGAGCGCCAAAACCTGTCCCGGCATTTCACACCGCTTTTCCGTATCGGAAACACGGCTGCTGTCAATTTTGATCACGATCTCGCCGCCCGCCGCGTTACACAGTCTGATTTGCGCACGCGGTGCGGGGGAGAGCCCGCGTATGATATTGTGCAGCTGCTGTGCAGGCTGATCAAAGGAAACGCAGCAATCTGCCTTTTCAATCTTCGCCGCGTAGGTGGCAAGCGCGCTGTTCTGCGGCACGGGTGTCAGGCTTGACTTTTCAAGTGCGGGAATCGTCTGTATCAACAATTCTGCGCCACTTTGCGCCATTTTATCAAAAAGCGTTCCCGCATTGTCCGTCTCTTCAATAGCAACGGGCCGCGTGTTTAACATGTCGCCGGTGTCCAGCCCCTCTTCCATATACATAATCGTGATCCCCGTCTGCGTATCGCCTGCCATAATCGCCCGCTGAACAGGTGCCGCGCCACGCCACCGCGGCAAAAGGGAACCGTGCACGTTGATGCAGCCCAGCCGCGGATACTGCAACACTGCGGGCGGCAGAATTTTGCCGTATGCCGCAACCACAATCAGCTCCGGCTGCAGCTGCTCCAGCAGGGTCATAAACGCCTCATCCCGCAGCGTCTGGGGTTGATACACCGCCAGCCCCGCCCGCAGGGCATATTCCTTCACCGGGGGCGCGCACAAATGCTTGCCTCTCCCTTGCGCCTTGTCCGGCTGACAGATCACGCCGGTAATCTTCCAGCCGTTTTGCGCCGCGTGCTCTGTCAGCGCCTGCAGCTGCACCTGGGCAAAATCCGGCGTTCCCATAAATACAATATTCAATTTCGTCACCGCATCGGCGCAAAAAATGCCCGCGCCCTTTCTTTCGTGTGTGATTTCCGTTATTTTATTCTTCGATCATTTCCGCCTGATCAATATACAGTTTCCCATCCAAATGGTCGATCTCATGGCAGAAGGCGCGCGCCAAAAGGCCCTCGCCGGTATATTCCCGCCATTGTCCCTCCCGATCCTGTGCACGCACCGTGACATGCATCGGTCGGGTCACATATCCCTGTCTGCCGGGCACGGAGAGACATCCCTCCGGGCCGCGTTGTTCCCCCGAAGCACGGATTACCTCGGGATTGATCAGTTCATATACCGTTCCGGGCTCTGTTTCCACCACGACAACCCGGCGCAGCACACCCACCTGCGGCGCAGCCAGCCCAACGCCGTCTGCCGCGCGCATGGTCTGCAGCATGTCATCCAACAGCCGCAGAATCCGGGGGGTGATTTCTGTCACCGGACGGCTGTGCAAGCGCAGCGCACGGTCCGGCTCTTCCAGAATTTTGAGTTTTGCCATAATCATATAACCTTTCTGTTATGATAACGAGGTGGGGTTGATATCAATACCCACGCTGACGCGCTCTCCCACATCGTGGCTGCATTCCCACAGCACGGTGCGCAAAAGTTCCCGCGTCCGCTTGTTTGCTTTGCATTTGATCACCAGGCGCTGCCGGTATTTCTCACTGACGCGGTAAATCCCCGCCTCAAACGGGCCGAAAAGATACAGCGCAACGTCCGAAAATTCTCCCTGTGGCGCACAGGCCTGTTCCAGGCGCATCTTTGCCGCCTGCGCCACGCGCGTCACCTCCTGCTCCTCAGCAGACACAAAGGTCAGCTGCGCAATGTCGCAAAAAGGAGGGAACACCAGCGCACGGCGCACGCCGATCGCCCCGCTGTAAAACGCATCATAATCCTGCCGCGCCGCCAACTGCAGCGTCGCATGCTCCGGATTGTAGGTCTGAATCAGCGCCATGCCGGGTTTGTCGGCTCTGCCCGCTCTGCCGGCAACCTGCGTCAGCAGAGAAAAGGTTTTTTCGCTCGCGCGGTAATCGTCCTGATACAGCATGCTGTCTGCGTTTAAAACGCCCACTAGGGTGACATCCGGAAAATCATGTCCCTTCGTCACCATCTGCGTCCCCAGCAAGATATCCGCCTCATGATTTTTGAAGGCGCGGATGATCTGCTCGTGCGCCTGCCTGCCCTGCGTGGTGTCCGCATCCATCCGCAGCACCCGCGCCGCCGGAAACAGCTTTGCCAGTTCATCCTCCGTTCGCTGCGTGCCGAAGCCAAAATACTTCAGGTGCGTGCCGCCGCAGGCGGGACACTTTTCCGGGATGGGCATGCGGTAGCCGCAATAGTGGCACAGCAAAACCCCCGCGCCCGGTATTTCGCGCTGCGCGCGCGTTCGGTGCAGCGTGAGGGAGACGCTGCAATGCGGGCACATCACGGCCTCACCGCACGACATGCAGCTGACATAGTTGTGATAACCGCGGCGGTTGACAAACAGAATGCTCTGCTCGCCGCGCTCCAGCCGCTGTGCAAGCGCCGCGCGCAGCGCGGAGCCGATATGCTCCTGCTGGCCCATGTTCTGCTCCTGCCGCAGATCTGCCATTTCCACCGTCGGCAAAACGGCGCTGCCATATCGCTCGGTTAAGCGTATCAGATGATATTTTCCGTTCTGCGCCTTATAAAAGCTCTCCAGAGAGGGCGTGGCGGAGGCCAGCACCATCAGCGCATTGTTTTTGGCGCAGCGGAAGCGCGCAATGTCACGGGCGTGAAACTTCGGGTTTTGATCGGATTTGTAGGTATGCTCCTGTTCCTCGTCCAGCACCACCAGCCCCAAACGGGTCAGCGGCGCAAAAATCGCAGAACGGGTGCCGATCACCAGATCAATCTGCCCCTCCCGGATGCGGCGCCACGCGTCCACACGCTCGCTGTCGCGCAGCGCGGAATGCAGCACCGCGACCCTTGCGCCGAAGCTGGCACAGAAGATGCGAACGGTCTGCGGCGTCAGCGCAATCTCCGGCAAAAGCAGAATCGCCTGCCTGCCCGCGGCGATGACACGGTCGATTAGCGCCTTGATCACATTCGTCTTGCCGCTGCCCGTCACGCCGTATAACAGCGCCGCCTGCGCATCGGGCATATCCGCCAGCCGCGCCAGCTCGTCAAACGCCTGTTGCTGTGCTTCCGACAGCGCTGCCTGTGCGCCGGGCGCAGGCTGTGCGGCGGACCATTCGTAAGGGTTGCGGTCCTGCCGGCGTTTTTCCAATCTGACAATGCCCTTCTTTTCCAGCAACTGCAAATTGGCGGTTGATCCGCCGGTCTGCTGCAGCAGCGTCAGCGCCGCGTGCTCCTCACCGTCGGAAAGCGCCGTCAGAATTCGCGCGTACGCGTCGCTTCTGGTCTGCAACGCATACTTTTTCCGCAGCGGCACGCTGCCCTGTGCAAGCTCCGTTGCTTCCTGCGCCGGAATCGCCAGCTGAACAAAGCAAAACTGCTGCCCGCCGTCTGTGTCGGAAATCACAGTGCGCTTTTCCGCCAGACCGTGCTGCAGCATCTGCGTCAGCGTCCGACGTTCGGCGGGAGAGAAAAGCAGCTCCCGGCGCAGCTGTGCATCGCTGACGCCGTTGCGCTTCGCCTTTATTTTGGCATACACTTCCCAAACCGGATCCTCCGGCAGAAAGATTTCCTGCATTTCCGGGGTCTTCTCCGCCGCAAAATACCGCTCCTCTACCTTGCCCGCCGCGCCCGTCGGCAAAATCGCCCTGACGGCGTCCCCCACGGTGCAAAAGGTGTGCTCGCGCATAAACGCGCAAAGCTCCAGCAGCTCGGGACTGAGACGGAGCAGTTGGGGCAAAACGGATTCCACCGGCTTGACGGAGGAATCCGGCAGCTCTGACTGCTCCTCAACTGCAACCGCCAGCGCAATCTGGCGGCGGTTGCCGCGTCCGAACGGAACCACAACCAGATCTCCCGGCACAACGCGCCCCCGCAGTTCGCCGGGGATATAGTAAGTGTACGGAATATCCAAATGCGGCAGAACCCGGAGAAGATGCACCTGTACGTATTGTTTATCCATACTGATTCAAACCTTTTGCTTCGGCGCGCCGAAGACAATCACTCCGCGTCCGTCCCGTCAGTCTGTTCTGCCTGTTCACCTTCCGTGTTTTCCGAAGCCTCGCCGGATGCGCTGTCGGCAGGCGCCGCCTGTTCGTCATCTGACTGCTGCTCACCGGGGAGAACAACCTTGAATTTTCCATCGCACAAGCGGTTGATCGCATTTTTGACCGCTTTTTCATCGCGGATCTCACGCTTGATCATCGAGGCAAGGCTCTTGTCTGTTTCCTTGTTCGCCAGCATACGCTCCGCGGTCTCGCGCTGCTTGACATATTCGTCTGTGACCATACGGGCACATTTTGCCGTTGCGATGCACAGCGTATAGCGGTTATACTGGTTTTTGGTAATTTCTTCAATCGACGGGTAAATCATAATTTTCTCCTTTTTTCTTATCCTGATCAGTCTGTCAAAAGCTGATTGCTTATTCAAAAAATGTTTTGGGAAAGGACGCGTTGCGCAAAACGGCGTGCCGCTCGCTGTCAACAATTTGTGCGATTTGCCGCGCGCATTGCGCCGCGCTGTTCTCATAATTGACCACAAGGTGGTCATACATGGAAAACTGCTGCATTTCCGCCCGCGCCTGCTCCAGCCGGCGCATAATGTCCTGCTCCGAATTGGTGCCCCTGTCCCGCAGGCGGCGCTCCAGCGTCACCGCGTCAGGCGGCGTCAAAAAAATCATCAGCGCCTGCGGCAGACGCTTTTTGATCTGCGCCGCCCCCTGCACCTCGATTTCCAGAATCACGTTCACGCCCATTTCCAGCCGCTGCTCTACCTCGTCGCGGGGCGTTCCGTAATAGTTGCCTACATATTCAGCATATTCCAGCATTCTGTCTTCCGCGATCCGTTTTTCAAAATCTGTGCGGGAAATAAAATAATACTGTTTGCCGTGCTCCTCGCCGACGCGCGGTGCGCGGGTGGTGGCGGAAACGGACAGCGCAAAGTCCGATCTTTGCCGCAAAAGCTCCTTCACCACCGTGCCCTTGCCGCTGCCGGAGGGACCCGAGATCACCACCGGGAGCCCTTTTTTGCTGTACTCATACATCGGGCTCTTCCTCCTTTTCCTCGCCGCCGTCAATGCGGTTGCAGATGGTCTCTGCCTGAAAGGAGGAGAGCACAACATGCTCGCTGTCTGTGATGATGACGGCGCGGGTCCGCCTGCCGCAGGTCACATCGATCGTTCTGCCCGCGTCCTTCGCGTCCATCACCAAACGCTTGATCGGCGCGGATTCCGGGCTGACCACCGCCACAATGCGGTCTGCCGCCACCATATTTCCGAATCCTACATTGATAAACTTCACACGGCACCCCTCATTCGATATTCTGAATCTGCTCACGGATTTTTTCGAGTTCGCCCTTCATCTGTATCACAAGACGCGTGATTTCCAGATGGTTGCATTTTGACCCGATGGTATTCACCTCGCGGTTCATCTCCTGCAACAGGAAATCCAGGTTTTTCCCCACCGGCTCCGGACGATCCAGCAGCTGATCAAAGGTGTCAAAATGACTGCGCAGACGAACCGTCTCCTCATCAATGGCAACCTTGTCGGCAAAAATCGCACATTCCGTCAAGATTCTGTTTTCATCAACGGTGATTCGCTGATCCTTGAGGGCCTGTTCCAGCCGCTTTTGCAGCTTTTGCTGATATCCGGCTTTGGTTTCTTCGCTTTTTTCCTCAACCAGCGGCACGATGGCGGCAATGCGATTCTTCTTTTCCAGAATATCCCGGCGCAGATTTTCGCCCTCGCGCTCGCGCTGCGCCATAAACTGATCCACCGCGCTTTGCAGCACAGACAACACATCCAGCCAGTCCTGCTCCGCATCTGCCTCCGCCTTTTTTACCAAAAACAGATCCCGGTTGGCGGCGACGCTCATCACCGAGATGTCGTCCCGCAGGCCGTATCGGTCGCGCAGCTGGCGCAGCGCCTCCAGATAGCTGTCTGCCAACGCGCAATCCAATGCGACGCCGACCCCGGCGCTCTCTGTCAGATCAACGGTGATACACACCTCCAGTTTGCCGCGGGCAACCCCCCGCTCGGAAAGATAGGATTTAATCCTTCCCTCCATATACCCGTAAAGCCTCGGCAGCTTTACATTACAATCAAAATATCGGCTGTTGACACTTTTCACTTCCGCCAAAATGTCTTTTCCGCCGACCACGGCCTTTGCTCTGCCGTATGCAGTCATGCTGCGAATCATTCAAACAGTCCTTTCTGCGTTTTCGGCCTTTCCGCTTTTTCGCTGTGTGCCGCGTCGGGGCATACAGCTCTGCCGCAGCAATCAAACAGGCAAAAAAAGGAAAGTGCTCCGCTTATAACTATACAATTTATATTATACCGCAAGGGCGGCGTTCTTGTCAATGGATTTGCGCGCATTTTCACGCATGTTTTCCGCATATTTTCACAGAAAAACAGCAGTATTTTTCCCTGTTTTTTCTATTTTTGACACAGAATAAAAATCGCCATAACACTTGACTTTTCCCTAAAAGACGGCTACAATAGGGGTGCTGCCGGTTTCGACTGCTGATGATATGCGGCTGTTCCGGTTTGTTCTTTATTCTGTGTTTGGGGAGGATATAACATTGAAAAACATCCGTATTTTATCTGCCGTTCTGGCTTTGATTCTCTGCGCGGGCATGCTGTTTGCCTGCAAGGACGTGGAGGATATCACATACGATCCCGTGATGGAAACCGTCGCCACCGCCGTATATGACGACGCCGAAGATTACGACGCGCAGTTCACGCTCACCATCGTGCAGGAGGACGGCTCCGCACAGCCGTATACGCTCGGCTTTGATCAGGGTGACACGCTCGCCGATGTGATGCTGCGCGAAAATCTCGTGTCCAAAGAGGAATATGAAGCAGGCTTTTTCACCGTAATCAACGGCAAGACCGCTGATTGGAGCGACGGTGAGGCATGGTGGCGTCTGACAGACAAGAGCGGCGAAGCAACCACCGTCGGCGCAAAGGATATCACCCTCACCGCTGATGACGCGTACACCTTCACCTTCACGCGCGGCATGGATTCCTGAATGCGTCGTATTTCCGCAAATTCAATCATTGCAAAGCAAAGCCTCCATCGGCAAAATGCCGGCGGAGGCTTTTTTTGATGCGCTGCGCGATCGCACGCGTTATTTGGTCGGTTTAAAACAAACGGTGTCAAGCGCCTCGCTCTCATCCAAAATCTGTGCGGCGGCAGGCAGAGAGGTGTACTTGCGGCAGTCGCAGTACCAAACCACCTTTTTCTCCGGCGTCACCTCGAAAAAGGGAATCCCCTCCTCGTTGTGCCCGTGACCCATCCAGTTGGTCACGACAAGATTGCCGTTTTTCAGCAGCTGAATGCCGAGCGGCCAGCGGATGTTAATGCCGGGCACGTCCGCGTCGGTCAGATTCCAGACCTCATTGCCCGCTACGTCCAATTCAGCGACGCCGCCCTGATAGGAATAGATCAGATTGCCGTTTTCGCGCTGAATCACGCCGAACGTGTCGCCGTAGGTATCGTACTGGCAGAGCAGCTTGCCGTCAAGATCAAACTTTGTGATCTTGCAAAGACCCGGCTGCACCACCAGATAGCCGTCTTTCACCTTGCGGGGCATCCGCATGGTCTCGTGCGGCGGCAGATCGTCCGCATAGGGCACGGGAATCTCCTTGACAATCTCGCCCGCGCGGTTGACCTCGCAAATCCGGCGGGGAATCAGCTCGCCGGTCAGAATGTTGCCGTTTTCCAGCGGCTGACAGCCGAACACCTCGCCGTGTGTCTCATAGCGAAACAAAACCTCTCCCTGCGGCGTGACAATACTCACCCCGTCGCTGCCCTTTCCGAAATGGGGATACAGCACGTTGCCGTCCGGCAAAACCCAGACGTCGTAGCACGCGGCGTTCACCGCCAGTTCCCGGACGATTTTCCCCGTTTCATCAAACCAATACAGCTTGCCGCAGCCGGAATCGGTGCATACCCATGTATGCTTTACTTCTCCAAAAATCATAGTGTTTTCCTCCTGATATAATAAATATACTGATAAAATATGGGATCCGCAATGCCGTAAACGTCTCCTTACGCCTTGCCCTCCAGAAAATAGGTCGCCTCCATATCCGCCGTGGAAAGCGCGAAGGCAAGCGGAAATTTTTCAAAGGCGTTACCCACCAGTCGCTCGTCCTCCGTCGAGGCAAATCCCATATGAAAGCGAATTGCAAAGGCTTCCTCCCGGGTCAAACGCATAAAGCCGCTGATGATATAGACGCTCTTCTCGCCGTGCCCGTAGGGCATCGGATCGTCATATTCAAAGGTTGGCACACGCTGCCAGACGCCGTGCTCATCCTTGACATTCCGAAAGGACGGCTTATAGCAGTTCACCTTGCACAAATCGTGCAGCAGCGCCGCTATGGCGATGCTCTCCTCCCCGCACTCCAGACCGTACAGCTCGCGCACGCGCGCACGGGACAAATAGGCTTGCAGACACTCGTATACATTGACCGAGTGCGCGCACAGTCCCCCCGCGTACGCGCCGTGAAAGCGCGTGGATGCAGGCGCTGTGAAAAAATCGCATGTTTTGGAGCAAAGATATTCGAGCAGTTGATCCGCCCCCTCCCGGTGAATCTGCGACTGATAAATCTCAATGAATTTCTGTTTGCTTGTTTCGGGGTCTGCCTGACGGTATGAATGCATCATCTGTTCTCCTTTATTTTTTCTTTCCCGGACGTTTTCTCGCCGGCTTGGATTTTGCCCATCCTTTTTTCTTCGGTCCAGCGCCTCCCGTTTTCTTCGGTCCGGCGCCTGACGGCTTTGAGACTTTTGTCGGCTGTCCGGCTGCGCGCCGCGTCTGCCGCAGCGGTTTGCCCCCTGCCGGCGGGACCAGGCATTCCGGCGAAAAGCCGATCAGATCTTCCCGATGGGCGATGTGCAGCGCGCGGCGCACAAGCGCGGCGTTTTCCGGGCGGGAAAATTGCAAAAGCGCACGCTGCAGCTGCTTTTCCTCCCGGTCGCGCGGCACAAACACCTTTTCCATTGTCATGGGATCCAGCCCGGTATAGAACATCACCGTGGATGCCGTTCCGGGCGTGGGATAAAAGTCCTGCACCTGTTCGGGGGAATAGCCCCATTTTTTTAAGTACTGCGCCAATGTCACCGCGTGCGCAAGAGTGGAGCCCGGATGTGAGGACATCAGATACGGAACGAGATATTGCTCCTTTCCAAAGGACGCACAAAGCTGGAAATACCGCTTTTTAAACCGCTCAAACACCTCGATGTGCGGCTTGCCCATTTTGTCCAGAACGCCGTCGGCGCAATGCTCCGGTGCAACCTTCAGCTGCCCGCTGACATGATCGCGCACCAGCTTTTTGAAAAAGGCATCTCCGGCACCGGTCTTGTCGCACAGCAGATAATCATAGCGCACACCGGAACGAATGAACACTTTTTTCACGCGCGGCAGCTCCTCAATTTGCCGGAGCAGCGCCAGATATTCGCTGTGATCTGCGCGCAGCTGCTTGCAGGGTACGGGCGCCAGACATTTTCGATTGGGGCACACGCCGTGCTGTTTCTGCTTTTCGCAAGACGGGTAACGGAAGTTCGCCGTCGGTCCGCCCACATCGTGGATGTATCCCTTAAAATCGGGAAGCTGCGTGAGCAGCTGTGCCTCCGCAACAACGCTTTGGATGCTGCGGCTGCGCACCGTGCGTCCCTGATGAAACGCCAGCGCACAGAAATTGCAGCCGCCGAAGCACCCGCGATTATGCGTCAGGGAAAAGCGCACCTCCTCAATGGCAGGCACACCTCCCTGCGCTTCATAGCAGGGGTGATAGGTCCGCATGTAGGGCAGACTGTATACCCAGTCCAACTCCTCCCGCTCCAGGGGCGGCATCGGTGGATTCTGCACCAGCATCGCGTCGCCGTAATATTCCACAATCGCTTTGCCGTTCACGCTGTCCTGATTGCGATATTGCTCGGCAAAGGCGCGGGCGTAGGCGGCGCGGTCTGCGCACAGCGTCTCATAATCCCATCCGCCCACGCTGTCAAAATGGACGGCGTCTCCCCGCTGTGCGGCAAAGACCGTGCCGCGGATGTCCCGCAGCTTTCCGATGGGGATGCCGCGATCCAGCAGCTGCGCAATGCGGATCAGGATGTTTTCCCCCATGCCGTAAGTCAAAAGATCCGCGCCGCTGTCCAGCAAAATGCTGCGGCGCATCCCGTCGTCCCAATAGTCATAGTGCGCAAAGCGGCGCAGAGACGCCTCCAGGCCGCCGAGAATGATCGGCACGTCGCCATACGCCTGCCGGATCCGCTTGCAGTATACGATCACCGCGCGATCCGGTCGGCAGCCGGTTTTTCCGCCGGGAGAATAATAGTCATAGCTGCGGCGGCGCTTCGCCACCGTGTAATGCGCCACCATGGAGTCGATGTTCCCCGCGGAAACCAAAAAGCCCAACCGCGGTCTGCCGAAGCGCATAAAATCCGCCGTGCCGCTCCAGTCCGGCTGACAGAGCATGGCAACGCGGAAGCCGCGCGCCTGGAGCACGCGGGAAATAATCGCCGCGCCGAACGAGGGATGATCGACATAAGCGTCGCCGTTGACATAGACAAAGTCCGGCGCCTTCCATCCGAGCGCATCACATTCCTCTTTTGTCACCGGCAAAAATCCGGTGCCCATTTGTACCAATTCCATACTTTTCTGTTTTATCCTTCAAAAACGGTCTATACTGATTGTAACAGAAATACTCTG
>DBGFNI010000045.1:0-31705 GCA_048527645.1 Eubacteriales bacterium
AATTTATTGTATCATATCTTCTCATTTAATACAATTACAATGCATGACATTTAACATTTTGTTCGATTAAAGGTTACATTATCACGGAAAATAATAAAAACGCAGGCTTCTCCGGTTATCTCGCCGGCATTCCCTGCGTTTTTGTATCTGTCAGTCCCTGATCCGGCTCACGGCGCCATAAAGGCCGTGCGTGCGTACTGCGCGGATACTGTTTCGCCCAGCAGAAGCGCGTAAAAGCCGTCCGCCTTTCTTCCTAAATCGCGCATGTCGCCCTCTCCCGCAGCCGGCCGGTCATACACCGGGATTTGTGCATGCGCGCGGATTTCCCGCAGCAGCGCCCTGCCGCGCGCGTTGGCGCCCAACACGGCGGTATATTCGCAGCCGCTCTCCATCCGCTCCGGCGTAACACCGAAAAAGGCGTTCCACATCATGCGGCGCGTCCGGGCGGCAGTATACTGCTTTGACCCGATCTTTTGCAGAAATTGCGTCAGATTGTCCGCCTCGCGCGCGGCTTTCACCATTCTTGCGCCGCACCCTGCGGGAATATCGCACAACGCGTCGATCTGCGCCGCGTCCGCGTTGGCAAAATGCCAAAGAATCGCCTGCTCGCCGCTTTGCATCTGTGCCCGTGGCGCATCCAAAATGCAAGCCGCACTTTCCCGCGGCATTGCCGCCGCAGCAGCCTCTCGCTGCCCCGATAAAACGGCGGCACGCACCGCAGAAGCGGAGGGCAGTGCGCCGTCCAGATGCTCTCGGTGATAGTCGCCGCTGCGATGCACCGGATATACCCGCAGCGCGCTGCCGCGCTGTGCAAGCGCCGCGAAATACTCTACGGCAAGCATATCATTCGGCGTTTCCGGCAGTGCCTCGCCGTACATCTCCTCATACAGCTTTGCGCGCAGCGCTGGAATCCCGCGGCTACGCTCTTTGCGGCGCGTATCCTCCAAAGCCGTCAAAAAGGAAGGCGTGTAGATTCGCTGTGCGGCAAGCTGCAGCGTCTCTGCATTCTCCCGCTCACACCCAAACGAAATCCCGTCGCACGCGCCCAGCCGGTCCAATATCTCCACCCCCGCCCGTGTAAACCACGGCGCAGACGCGCAGGAAAACGGGTACGGCAGCTCCAGCACCAAATCCACACCGCCCAGCACCGCCGCCTGCGCGCGGCAGTACTTTTCCCACCGGGCGGGAAAGCCGCGCTGGTTGAAATTTCCGCCCATCACCGCGACAATCACCGCGTCCCGGCTTTTGCGCAGCATCCGGCACTGATGCTGATGTCCCAGATGAAACGGATCGTATTCCGCAATAATTCCGATAACATTCATGTTTTAATCCTGCTTTGCTACAAATTCGGCGATGCCGTATCAAAAAAACGGTCACGCAATGCGGCGGTGACCGTTCTTCGCTTGTCGTTTAAGTCCCGCTTCCGCTTTCCAGATTGCGCAAATCGTAGGGCGTTGTCTGATACACAAAATAGTTCAGCCAGTTGGAAAACAGCAGATTCGCATGAGAACGCCATGTGACCGTCGGCGGTTGCGTGTCGTCGTCGTTTGGATAGTAGTTCTCCGGGATATCCGGGTTGCGCCCCGCGCTTTTGTCCCGGCGGTATTCCGCATCCAGCGTCAGCGGATCGTATTCGCTGTGGCCGCTGACAAAAATCTGTCTGCCGCCGGGCGTCATCACCGCAAAAACCCCCGCCTGCTCCGAGGAGGCAAGAATCCGGAGATTTTCCACTTTTTCCAAATCCTCGCGCAAAAAGGTCGTGTGGCGGGAATGCGGCGCCATAAAGGTATCGTCAAAGCCGCGGAACAGGATGGAACGCTTGTATTCCACCCGGTGCGGATAAATGCCGGAGAGCTTGCGCGGCAACGGATGCTTGGGAATGCCGAAATGGTAATACAGTCCCGCCTGTGCGCCCCAGCAGATGTGGAAAGTGCTGTGCACATGGCTCTTGCTCCATTCCATGATTTCGCACAACTCTTCCCAATAATTCACTTCCTCAAAAGGCAGCTGCTCCACCGGCGCGCCGGTGATGACCATCCCGTCATAGCGGTTTGCGCTGATCTCATCGAGGGTCTTGTAAAACGCCATCATATGATCCTGCGCCACATGCGTCGCCTTGTGCGTGGAGGTTTGCAGCAGCTCCAGCTCCACCTGCAAGGGCGTGTTGCCCAGCAGCCGTGCAAACTGCGTCTCGGTGACAATTTTTGTGGGCATCAGATTGAGCAAAAGAATTTTCAGCGGCCGGATATCCTGCGTCACAGCGCGCGTTTCCGTCATGACAAAGATGTTTTCGTCAATCAGCGTCTGCGTCGCCGGCAACGCATTCGGAATTTTGATCGGCATAATTTATCCCTCTACCTTCGCAAGCGCTTGTTCAATATCCGCGAGAATATCGTCGATATGCTCGATACCGATCGACATACGGATCAAATCTGCGCCGATTCCCGCATCCGCGAGCTGTTCATCCGTCAGCTGGCGATGCGTGGTAGACGCGGGATGCAGCACACAGGTGCGGCAGTCTGCAACATGCACCACGATCGCCGCCATCTGCAAGCTGTCCATAAAGCGGGTTGCCGCCGCGCGTCCGCCCTTGATGCCGAAGGATATCACCCCGGAAGCCCCGTTGGGCAGATATTTTTCCGCGCGGGCATATTCCGTACTGGAGGGGAGCTTGGGATAGTTGACCCAGGAGATTTTTTCATGCCCCTCCAAATACTGCGCCACGGCAAGCGCGTTTTCGCAGTGACGCGCCATGCGCACATGCAAAGATTCCAGATTGTTGTTCAGCAAAAACATTCCCGTCGGATTGGGCGTGCAGCCCAGATCCCGCATCAGCTGAACGCGCGCCTTGGTAATATAGGCGCTCTCGCCGAAATCGCGGGTGTATACCACCCCGTGATACGATTCGTCCGGCTCGGTCAACTCCGGGTATTTCCCGTTATCCCACAAAAATTTGCCGCTGTCGACAATCACACCGCCCAAAACGCTTGCATGACCGTCCATATATTTGGTCGTGGAATGAATCACAATGTCGGCGCCGAATTCAAACGGGCGGCAGAGCACGGGCGTCGCAAACGTATTGTCTACGATCAGCGGCACCTCGTGGCGGTGCGCCAGCGCGGCATACTGCTCAATATCCAGCACCGTCAGCGCGGGATTGGCAATCGTCTCACCGAACACCAGGCGCGTGCGCGCGTCAAACAGGCCGTCGATCTGCTCGGGGCTCATCTCCGGCGTGATGAAACGGACCTCAATGCCCATGCGCTTCATCGTCACGGCAAACAGATTCAGCGTGCCGCCGTATATCGCGGAGGAGCAGACAAAATTATCCCCGGCGCTTGTGATGTTGAACACACTGAGAAAAGACGCCGCCTGGCCGGAGGATGTCAAAAGCGCCCCGACGCCGCCCTCCATCGCCGCGATACGTTTTTCCACCGCGTCCGTGGTCGGGTTGGAAATGCGGGTATACATATGGCCGGGCGCGGAGAGATCAAACAGCTTTCCCAGATATTCCGAGGAATCGTACTGATACGTCGTGCTCTGATAAATCGGCAGGATGCGCGGCTCACCGTTTTTCGGGCGGTAGCCCTCCTGCAAACATTTGGTTTCAATTTTCATCGTCATTTTCCTTTCTCCGATATCGCGCCGGCCACAGTCTCTTATTTGATATACTATTGTAGTATACCACCATTCCGTCTTGATTTCAAGTGCTTTTTCCCGGAAAAGCCTTGCCGCTTCCTTTCAATCGGCGGCTCACCGCCGCGCGGCGAGCGCACGCCGATCCCCGGCAAAAAGACAGCCGCAAACCCCCGGTACCGCGCCGCAAGAACCAAACCATAAGTTTCCTTTTGTTTTTTATGGATTACTTTACTAAAATACTTGAATCTAAAAGGAAATTCGTGTATAATATAATTGTTCCTGATATCTGCCCGCGGCGCCGAACGGCAGCCGGATGCAGCAGGTACAAAACGATCAGACAAAACGAACGCCCCGGCACATTTTCAACAGAGAGGAAGTACCGCTATGGCTAAAAACGATCCGAAAAAGACGCTTTGCCGCGATTCCGCAGACGACGCCCTTGCGGATTATCTGTTCCATCAGGGGACGAATTTCGCTTCCTACCGCTATCTCGGCGCGCACCGCTGCCCGGACGGATGGGTCTTCCGCGTATGGGCGCCCAACGCAGACCGCGTCGACCTTGTGGGGGATTTCTGCGATTGGAACGACGGCATCGCCATGTCGCGCGTGCAGGACAGCGGCGTGTGGCAGGTCTGTGTCCGCGACACGGTCGTGCATCGGGGACAGTATTACAAATATAAGATTACCAACGGGGGGCTGTATCATCTGAAAGCAGACCCCTATGCTGTTTTTTCACAGACATTAATGCAGACCGCCTCCGTTGTGTGGGAGCTGGAGGACTATCCCTGGCAGGACGGCGAATGGATGAAAAACCGAAAAGAACCGTTTTGCGCGCGCAGCGGCCACTACTATGACGCGCCCATGAATATTTACGAGATGCATCTGGGCTCCTGGCGCACAAGAGACGACGCCTGCACCGCCGACGGAAAGCACTATCTCAATTATCGGGAAATTGCACATCTGCTGGCTCCGTATCTCAAAGAAATGGGGTATACGCACGTTGAGCTGCTCCCCATCGCCGAGCATCCCTTTGACGGCTCGTGGGGATATCAGGTGTGCGGCTATTACGCGCCGACCTCCCGCTTCGGCACGCCGGAGGACTTCCGTTATTTTGTGGATTTGCTGCACCAAAACGGAATCGGCGTCATTTTAGACTGGGTTCCCGCGCATTTCCCGCGGGACCGGCACGGCCTGTTTGAATTTGACGGCCAGCCGCTGTATGAATATCAGGGGCGGGACCGCATGGAGCACCGGGAATGGGGCACACGCTTTTTCGACGTCGGGCGGGAAGAGGTGCAGTCCTTCCTCATCTCCAACGCGCTGTATTGGATGCGGGAGTTTCACGCGGACGGTCTGCGCATCGACGCGGTTGCCTCCATGCTGTATCTGGACTTTGACCGTTCTCCGGGAGAGTGGATTCCCAACAAGTTCGGCAACAACCACAATCTGGAGGCAATCAGCTTTTTCCAAAAGCTCAACGGCGCGGTTTTCGCCGAATTTCCCGATGTGCTCATGATCGCGGAAGAATCCACCGCCTGGCCGATGATCACAAAGCCGACCGATCAGGGCGGGCTGGGCTTCAACTTCAAGTGGAACATGGGCTGGGCAAACGATCTGTTTGAATATATGGCCATGGACCCGGTCTACCGGCGATATCACCACAACAAGCTGACCTTCCCCTTGATGTACGCCTTCACGGAAAACTATATTCTGCCCGTCTCCCACGACGAGGTGGTGCACGGCAAGCACAGCCTGGTTGACAAAATGTACGGCACCTATGACGAAAAGTTTTCCGCTATGCGAACCTTTCTGACCTACCAGATGACGCTTCCGGGCAAAAAACTGACCTTTATGGGCACGGAATTCGCCCAGTTCCGGGAGTGGGACTATGAAAATTCGCTGGAATGGTTTATGCTGGATTATCCCCGCCACCGGGAAATGCAGCACTTCGTGCAAACGCTCAACCGCTTCTATCTGGATAACGCACCCCTGTGGCAGATCGACGACAGCTGGGACGGCTTTGCGTGGATCGAGGCGGATCAGTGCGAATATAATATCATCTCATACCGCCGGCGGGATGTGCAGGGCAATGAACTGATTGTCGTGCTGAATTTCTGTCCCGTACAGCGGGAAAACTATCCGGTGCGCGTCCCCGCCGCCGGCGTCTATGACGAGGTGCTCAACACAGAGCGCACGGAGTTCGGCGGCTGCGGCACGGAAAACAGCGGCGCACTGCACACCGCAAACGAAGCCGACGGCTCCCATGTGCTGTACATCACGCTGCCGCCCTCCGGCGGACTGATTTTCCGGCGGCAGGCAGAGAGCAAATCCGCCGGACAGAAAAAGCGCTGCGCATCAAAATCCGCATCGAAGTCCGGAACGAGCCAATCCTCTCCGGCAAAAAAATAAAGCAAGGGATGGATCATCGTATGTATGCCAAAAAAGAATGTGTTGCAATGCTTTTGGCAGGCGGTCAGGGAAGCCGTCTGTATACGCTGACCGATAAAACCGCAAAGCCCGCGGTCGAATTCGGCGGAAAGTACCGTATCATTGATTTTCCCCTGTCAAACTGCGTCAATTCCGGCATTGACACGGTCGGCGTTCTGACGCAGTATCAGCCGCTGGTGCTCAACGAATACATCGGCACCGGCAAGCCGTGGGATTTGGACCGGATGAACGGCGGCGTCCATATTCTGCCCCCCTATCAGGGCAAAATATCCGCCGATTGGTACAAAGGCACGGCAAACGCCATTTATCAGAACCTGACCTTTATCAACCGATACGATCCCGATCATGTCCTGATTTTAAGCGGCGACCATATCTACAAAATGGATTACGCCAAGATGCTCCGCGCACACAAGGAAGCCGACGCGGCATGCACCATCGCGGTGCTGCAGGTGCCCATGGAAGAGGCGCACCGCTTCGGCATCATGAACGCCGACGAAAACGGCATCATCACCGATTTTGAGGAAAAGCCGGCACAGCCGAAAAGCAACAAAGCCTCAATGGGCATCTACATTTTCAAGCGCGATCTGCTGGAGCAGTATCTCAGGGCAGACGCCAAAGACCCCACCTCTGACAACGACTTCGGGAAGAATGTCATCCCCGCGATGCTTGCCGCCGGCGAAAAAATGCTGGCGTATCCCTTTGAGGGGTACTGGAAGGATGTCGGGACGCTGGACAGCCTGTGGGAAGCGAACATGGACCTGCTCGGAACGCATCCCAACTTTGATCTGCACGACACCGCCTGGCGCATCTTCTCCCGCACCAATCCCAAGCCGCCGCATTTTGTCGGCGACACGGCGCGGATCCAGGACAGTCTGCTCACCGAGGGCTGCCGCATTCACGGCATGGTATATCACTCCGTTTTATTTGAAGGGGTCACCGTGGAGGAAGGCGCCGTGGTGCGCGACGCCGTTCTGATGGGAAATGTCACCGTGAAAAAGGGCGCGCGCGTCGAGTATTGCATCATCGACCATGACACCGTCATTGAAGAAAACGCAATCGTCGGCAAGAGCCGCGAGGAGGGGGGAAAGCTGTGCGTGGTATGCTCGGATGTCACCCTCCGCTCGGGCACACAGGTGGACGACGGCGTCGTCGCCAATCTCTCCTATCTTCGCGAGCACGCGCACTTAAAGGTACAAGACAGCTGAAAGCCGGGCAATCCGAACCGCTCATCACAACAGGCGGGACAGCACCGCGTCTTTTTCGCATGACGACGAAAAAACTGCGGCAATCCCGTTTCAGCACGGCCCGCCGGCTTTTTGTCCCACAATGATTTATGCCGCCCCGGGGCGGCGGAATGGAGAATGCAATGTCAGTAGCAGGAATTATTTTCTCAAACATTCATGACAACAACATCGCGGAGCTTACCCGAAACCGCGCCACGGCGTCCGTTCCGTTCGGCTGTCGTTACCGGCTGATCGACTTCACCCTGTCCAACATGGTAAACTCCGATATCAGCAATATTTTTGTCATCACGCATTTCAATTATCAGTCTCTGATGGATCATCTCGGCTCCGGCAAGGACTGGGATCTGGCGCGCAGACGGGGCGGCATCAAGATTCTGCCTCCCTTCATCACCGCCTATGCCAACGGCGCCAACGCGCTGTATACCACCCGGCTGGAGGCGCTGAAAAGCGTCAGCCAGGCAATCAGCCATATCGCGGATGAGTATGTGGTGCTCAGTGACTGCGACGTCATCTGCAACTTTGATCTCAAGGAGATGATCCGCGACCATATCAAAAACGGCGCGGACATCACCATCGCAACCAAAACCGCGTATCTCAACCGCACAAACGCCCGGAAAAACACCCTTGTCCGCGCGGACGAAACCGGGAGAATCCGCGACATCTTAGCCTACCCCGCTGACTTTTCCGGTGAGGGAGAGATCAGCCTGAACATCATGGTGATGCGCACCGAGCTGCTCAAGACGATCGTCACGGACGCCATCGCGCACGGATATGTCAGCTTTAACCGGGATGTGCTGATGCACCGTCTCGCCTACGATAACATCCGCACCTATCACTTCGACGGCTTCTACGCCAGTGTCAACTCGCTGGAGGAATACTATCAGCATCACATGGATCTGTTGCACTGTCCGCAGATTCATGACGGGCTGTTCCGCGTTCCCAACCGTCCCGTGTATACCAAGGTGCGCAATTCCGCTCCCACATATTACGGTCCGAACGCCACCGTCACCGGCTCTCTTATCGCGGACGGCTGCGTCATCCACGGCACTGTGGAAAATTCCATTCTCTTCCGCGGCGTGAAAATCGGCGAGAACGCCGTGGTACGCAATTCCATTCTGTTTCAGGATACCGTGACAGGCGACAATGTATCGCTCAACTGTGTGATCACCGACAAAAACGTGGTCATCCGTGACGGCGCCGTGCTCTCCGGCCATCCCACCATGCCCTTCTACATTGCCAAGGGAAAAATGGTTTGATGCCCGGCATACAAAATCAGTAAGGAGACAGATCAACCTATGAAAATACTATTTGTCGGTTCCGAAGCGCTGCCCTTCGCCTCCACCGGAGGTCTTGCAGATGTGCTGGGCGCTTTGCCCGCGGCGGTGAAGCGGGCGATGGGAGAGGGGGGAGACGTCCGTGTGGTGCTGCCCATGTACCGCTGCATCAAGGAAACCTACCTCAAGCGCTGCAGAAAAGTCTGCGAAACGCATATCCCGCTGTCCTGGCGCAGACAGTATATGGGCGTGTACGCCTACGAAAAGGACGGCGTCACCTTTTACTTCATTGACAACGAATATTACTTCAACCGCCCCGCGCTGTACGGCGACTATGACGACGGGGAACGCTTCGCGTATTTTTCCAAGGCCGTTATGGAAATGCTGCGTTGGCTGGACTATTATCCGGATGTGCTGCACGCCAACGACTGGCAGAGCGCGCTGTGTCTGATTTATCTCAAGCGGCAATACGGCTCTCTGCCGGGCTATCGGGATATCCGCACGGTATATACCATCCACAACATCGGCTATCAGGGCATCTACGGCTTTGAGACGCTGGGGGATGTTTTCGGTCTGTGCGATTGGGATCGGGGCATTGTCGAATATGACGGATGCGTCAATCTCACCAAAGGCGCCATCGTGTGCGCCGATCGCGTGACCACCGTCTCGCCCCGTTATGCACAAGAAATCCTCACGCCGTATTATTCCCACGGTCTGCATCACATTTTGCAGATGTATCAGGACAAAATCAGCGGCATCATCAACGGTATCGATGTCGATTATTACAATCCCGCGTCCGACCCGGCGCTGGATGCCTCTTTTTCCGCAGACAGCCTTGACGGAAAGGCGGTGTGCAAGGCAAAGCTGCAGCAGCTGTGCGGCCTGCCGCAAAAGCCGGACACCCCGCTGGTCGCCATGGTGTCCCGTCTGGCGTCGCACAAGGGCTTTGATCTGGTACAGCGCGTGATCGACGAGATCTTGCAGGATGACATTCAGTTCGTCCTTTTGGGCACCGGCGAAAAGCCGATGGAACAGTTTTTTGCCGCGCTTGCGCAGCGCCATCCAGATAAGGTCTGCGTCAAGCTGTGCTATGACAAGGCGCTTTCCAAAAAGATTTATGCCGGGGCAGATCTCTTTCTCATGCCCTCGCAAAGCGAGCCGTGCGGTCTGGCGCAGATGATCGCCTCCCGCTACGGCACCGTCCCCGTCGTGCGCGAAACCGGCGGGCTGTATGATACCATAAAGCCCTACAACCAATACGACGGAAGCGGCAACGGCTTTACATTTGCCAACTACAACGCGCACGAGATGATGGACGCGCTGCGCCGCGCAACGGCGCTGTACCGACAGCGGGAAAAATGGCAGACATTCGTTGTGCAATGCATGACGGTCGACTTTTCGTGGGACCGCTCTGCACAGCAATATATCGAAATCTACCGGGCACTGTGAACAGCAAAGGATTGAAAAAAAATGAACACGAACACCTTAAGCAAAGAAGACATCAAAACCGCTCTGAACAACAAGCTGACCCGTTTTTTCGGCGTCAGCCCCGAGGAGGCAACAAAGGATCAGGTTTACAGCGCAGTGATTCTGACCGTGCGCGACCTGCTCTCGCAGAAAAAGGACCGTTTTCACCGACAAAGCAAGGCGCAGCAGGCAAAAAAAATATACTATCTGAGCATTGAATTCCTGATCGGCCCCTCTCTGAAAAACAACGTGCGCAATCTGGGATTGGACGCGCCGTACCGCGCCGTCTTGCAGGATATGGGCTTTGATCTGGACGATATCTATCAGATGGAGCCCGATCCGGGGCTGGGCAACGGGGGACTGGGCAGACTAGCCGCGTGCTTTATGGACGCGCTGACCACGCAGGAGTATGCGGCGACAGGCTTCTCCCTGTGCTATGAATACGGTTTTTTCAAGCAGCGAATCATTGACGGCAGTCAGGTGGAAATGCCGGACGACTGGATGCCCGGCGGAAAGGACTGGCTGATCGCCCGAACCGACAAAACCGTGACCGTCCGCCTGGGCGGCAAGGTCAGTGAGCACTGGAACAACGGGCGCTGCGAAATCCAGTATGAGAACTACGACGAGGTGCAGGCAGTTCCGTATGACATGCTCATTTCCGGCGGCGACAGTGAGGCGGTATCCACGCTGCGCCTGTGGCGTGCGCAGGACACCACGGATTTTAATATGAGCCTGTTTTCGCAGGGGCAATATGTCCGCGCCATGCAAAAATCCACCAACGCGGAGATCATCACCAAGGTGCTCTATCCCTCCGATGAGCATGAGGAGGGCAAGCTGCTGCGGCTGACACAGCAGTATTTTCTGGTGTCCGCTTCCCTGCAAAGCGTCATCCAAGATCATCTGGCGGCATACGGCACGCTTTCCAATTTTGCCGACAAGGTCGCCTTTCATATCAACGACACGCATCCCGCACTGATCATTCCTGAGCTGATGCGGATTCTGATGGATGTTTATTCCTACAGTTGGGAGGACGCGTGGGAAGTCGTCACGCACACCATGTCTTATACCAATCACACAGTGTTGCCCGAGGCGCTGGAATGCTGGAATGTGGATCTGTTCCGCATCAAGCTGCCGCGTATCTACATGATCGTGGAGGAAATCAACCGCCGCCTGTGTGCCGATCTGTGGAACCGGTATCCCGGCGACTGGGACCGCATCTCCCGTATGGCCATCATCGGCTATGACAATGTCCGCATGGCGAACCTCTCTGTCGCGGCGTCGCATACGGTCAACGGCGTTTCCGCTCTGCACAGCGATATTCTCACCAAGACCGTGTTTCATGACTATTACAAAGCAAATCCCGGCAAATTCACAAATGTGACAAACGGCATCGCGCATCGCCGCTGGCTGTGTTATTCCAACCCGCTACTGACCGATTTGCTCACACAAACAATCGGCGAGGGCTATTATAAGCGTCCGTGGGAGCTGGAACAGTTCAAAAAATACGCAGACGACGCCGCGGTACAGCAGCGTTTGTATGAAATCAAATATCAGAACAAGCTCCGCTTTGCCGACCGGATTCAAAAGCAATACGGCATCGCGCTGGATCCCACCTCCGTCTTCGACGTGCAGGTCAAACGTATTCACGAGTACAAGCGGCAGCTGCTCAATGTTTTGAAAATCATTCACCGCTGCAATCAGATCAAGGACAACCCCAACGGCTCATGGCAGCCCGTCACCTTTATTTTCGGCGGAAAGGCGGCGCCCAGCTATTACGTGGCAAAGGATATTGTCCGCCTGATCTGGAATCTGGGCGCGGAAATCGAGCAGGATGCACAGCTGCGCGAGCTGGTGCGCGTGCTGTATGTGGAGGACTACAATGTTTCCCAGGCGGAAGAGCTGATGCCCGCCTCTGATATCAGCGAGCAGATTTCCCTCGCCGGCAAAGAGGCCAGCGGCACGGGATGTATGAAATTCATGATCAACGGCGCGCTGACGCTGGGCACACTGGACGGCGCGAATGTCGAAATGAAGGACGCCGTGGGCGAGGACAACATCTACATTTTCGGCATGAATGCCGAGGAGGCGGAAAATCTGTGGCGCTTCGGCTATAACGCGATGAATTATTACAACAACAGCAGCGCCGTCCGCCGGGTCATTGACCGCATCGGGCAGGGCTTTCACCGTGCAAACTTCGAGGGAATGGTCAACTATTTCCTCCATGCGCCGAACGGCGGCGTTTCCGACCCGTTTATGTGTCTGGCAGATTTTGAATCCTACACCCACACCTTCGACCGCATGCTCGCCGACTATCAGGATCGCGCGCAGTGGCAAAAAAAGGCGGTGTACAATATCGGCAGCGCCGGATTTTTCTCCGCCGACCGTTCGATCCGTCAGTATGCGGAAGAGATCTGGCATCTGACGCCGGTAAAGTCTGACAATCCGGTCTGAAGCCATGGTAACAGCAAGCTTTGAATCCTATACCGTCCTCCCGCCAAACGGCGCCCCGCAGCCCTGCACTGCCAGCGCTTTTTGTGAGGATGACCGTGTACGCTTTTCCATCGGGGTGCCCCGGGCATACGGCTTTATCGAGCCGAAAATCCGGTTTGTCACCGACGCGCTGCAAGGAGAAGAACGTGCGCTGTGCTTTCCGATGGAATGGGATGGCCTTGACAACGGCTTTGACCTATACCACTGCGATCTGTATATGGTACAGCTGTGCGGTGCAGCACGCGACGGTCTGTTTTTTTACCACTATGTACTGTGCGACGGCGTATACTATTCCAAAGACGAATACGGAACCTTCCGGCGGCGCGACGGCGCGTATCCCAAGCACCAGCTGCTGGTATACCGCCGGCAGGAAACGGAGCCGACCTGGGCAAACGAAGGAATCCTGTACCATATTTTTGTTGACCGTTTTTGCAAAAGCGGCAAAATCCGAACCGTCAAGCCGGGTGCGGTGCTGCATCGGGACTGGGATCATGATCTCATGGAATTCGCGCCCCAGCGCGGTGCGCCCATCGCCAACAATGACTTTTTCGGGGGCGATTTGTGGGGCGTGATCGAAAAGCTGGATTACATCGAGGCGCTTGGCACAACCGCGATTTACTTAAGTCCGGTTTTCCGCGCCGCCTCCAATCATAAATACGACACCGCCGACTATGAGCATGTGGACGAGATGTTCGGCGGGGACGAAGCGCTCATTGAACTGATCCGGTGCGCCGCGCAGCGCGGCATCCGCGTGATACTGGACGGTGTGTTCAACCATACCGGCGACGACTCCCGCTATTTCAACAAATACGGCCGTTTTGACACCGTCGGCGCGTATCAGTCTCCGGATTCTCCCTATGCAGACTGGTATGTTTTCCGTCAGTTTCCCGACGATTACGAATGCTGGTGGGGCATCCCCATTCTCCCGCGGCTCAACCCGCAAAGCGACGACTGCCGCAGCTATCTGTGCGACGTCGCGGAAAAATGGACGGCGGCGGGCGTCGGCGGCTGGCGGCTGGATGTGGCGGACGAGCTGACCGATTCGTTCATCGCGCAGCTGCGCCGCACCGTCAAGCAGACAAATCCGCAGGCAATCCTGTACGGCGAGGTGTGGGAAAACGCCTCTGACAAGGTCGCATACGGGAAAAGACGGCGCTATTTTTCCGGCGAGGAGCTGGACTCCGTCATGAATTATCCGCTGCGCGACGCCGTGATCCGCTATCTGTGCTACGGAGACAGCGACGCGATGCGGCACGTCTGTGCGGATATTTACGGAAAATACCCACCCTTTGCCGCACGGTATCTGATGAATTTTCTGGGCACGCATGACACCGAGCGCATTCTCACCGTGCTGGGCGGAGAAGAAACGGAGGGATTGTCGGAGCAGCAACTTTCCGAAAAGACGCTGCACCCCAAGAACCGCAAGCGGGGGATATCCCTCTTGAAGCTGGCATATCTGATCACCGTCGGTATGCCGGGCACCCCCTGCGTATACTACGGCGATGAAGTGGGCATGGAAGGCTATCACGATCCCTTCAACCGCCGCCCCTATCCGTGGGGACGGGAGGACAGGGAACTGCTGGCTTATTATCAGATGCTCGGCCGCTTCCGCCGCGGCAACGAAACGCTGCGCCGCGGCGCGCTGCAGCTGCTGCACGCCGATCGCGATCTGCTCCTGTTTGCCCGCACGACCCCTGCGGAAACGCTGGTATTCGGCATCAACCGTTCTGAGCGATCCTATGCGGTGCGCGCCGCCTTTGACGGAGCGGATATTCCCGCCGTCATGCAGCTTGCGCCGCAAACCGGCGACATTCTTCCGCTACCTGTTCCGCTGTCAAATGCAAGCATCGGCTTTGAGGTGCTGTCCGACGTGAGGCAGCACTGAATGCGGTATCATTTTCCGTTGTGGAGCAACATATAAAAACAGCACATGCGCCGTTTTGACGCATGTGCTGTTTTTGATCGGATGCATTGCGGGTGCGGATACAATCAGTACCCAAGGCAAGACAAAAACGTCTCCTCCCCCATATCCCTTGCAATATAATACCGGCTGATCTCCATATCGGAAACCGTGGGATAATAGCTTTTCGTCGTATAACAATAATCATAGTAGTCCGCGGCTACTTCAAGCGCCAGATCGCTGTAGCTGCCGTTGGGAAAGGCAAGCGAGCGCACCGGACGCCCCGTCAACTCCTCAAGAATCTGCTGCGAGCGGTCAAACTCCTCCCGCAGCGTTTGCACATCCGTGATCAGCCCCATCTGACGGTGCGTGACCGTATGCGAGCCGAAGCGGATATAGCCGCTCGCCGCCATTTCCTTGATCTGCGCCTCCGTCAGATATTCCGGCGTGCCGATCAGATCCGTCACCACAAACACCGTCGCCCGCGCATTGTATTTGACCAGCAGCGGCAGCAGATTGTCATAATTGTCGCTGTAGCCGTCATCCAGCGTGATCACCACGCTCGGTCCCGCTGTATGCTGAAATTCATCGGCAAACAGGTAGGTGAAGCCTCTTTCGTTCATCAGCTGCAGCTGCCGCTCAAAATCATCGACCTTCACAAACAGCCCGCCAAGCGACCCGTAAATCTCATCCCGGATCAGATGATACATCAACCCTCTGGGAACATAGTCACCGGGCGTCACGGCAATCGGCTCCGCGCGCTTGCCGTGATACACTCTGCCCGCGAGCTTGTCTGCCGCCTCCCGGCCGACCGTCTCCGCATGTGCGCGTTCCGATTCGGACAGCTGCAAAAAATCCCGCGCGTCCACCGCGTCCAGCACGGGCGCCGTCTGCTCCTGTGCCATCACAGAAAAATCCGCCGCCGCTGTCGTTTTCTGTTCCTCTTCGCCGCACGCGCAGACGCAAAGCGCCGCCGATACGGCCAGCAGCGTGCACAGTCCCGCTCTGCAATACTTTGTTATGATATGCTTCATTTGCTTCCTTTCCGAATTCTCAATGCGATTGCGTTTCTTCTCGTTCCTGTTCGCCGCTGAGAATTTTCACAGCGCGCTCCAGCGAATCCTTGGCGTCATACCACGGCTCTTCGTCATACCGATAGTCGAATTTTTTACAGAACCACGAAACGTCGCCCTCCAATTTTTCCAGCACCTGTGCCATCTGCCCGCTGACCGCCTCCCAAAAAGAGGAAAAGGTCTTTTTGTCCTGCTGCTCCCGCGCGGCCTTGACAAAGGCGCGATAGTGCGGCAGGCAGAAATAGGGCTGTGCAGCAGTCTTTTCCCGAAATTCCCGCTCCTGCTGCCAGAGCTGTGCGGCACAGGCGAGCATCTTGGAAAAAGATTCGTCAATCCGCCTGCAAACATAGCAGCCGTCCTCCAGCGCCTGCAAGCGGTTCATTTGTTCGGTTCCCGCGCCCTTCAGCGACAGAAAGCCGCCGCTTTTCTGTCCCTTTTTCACCTCTGCCAGATGGCTCTCCAAAATCAGCCCCAGCTGCAACCGGCGCTTTTTTTGCAGCATCATGGCATAGTGTCGCCCGCAAAAGCCCTCCCGGTTGGTTTGAATCCGGATATCCGGCTCCATCATGGCAGGGCCTAAAATTCCTTCCACCTCATTTTCCTGCAACAGGCGGTACAGCGTGCAAAACGGGCAGCCGTCCTTTTTGTCAAAGGCTTCGTTGACCGGGATAGTATAAATCTTTTCTTTCATATTTTTCACCTTTGTTCTGCATTTCATTCTTTTTTCGGGCAAAAACGGATTTTGCACCGGGATCGCTTCTTGAAAACATATTTTTTACTGCGCTTGCATTAAATCCTTTTATAGGATATAATATACACATGAATGCATGCAGCGGAGTCGCGCGCCCGTCGGGGCAGGCGGCAAGCCGCGATAAAAAAGGAGTTTGACATGGTACTGAACAATCCGGAAACAACCGTGGGATATTTTTGCCCTGCCTGCGGCACAGGCGTCATCAGCATGATCGGCGCGTTCCGCCTGCAGGGGGATCTGCTGCGTCTGAAATGCCCCTGCGGGCAAAGCGCGCTGCAAATCACAATGGGAGAGCACTCAGATCTGATTCAGCTGCAAATCCCGTGCTATGTATGCCCCTCCCCGCACCGCTATCAAGTAAAGAAGGAAACCTTTTTCGGCACGGAGCTACTCTGTCTGCCGTGCTCCCTCTCCGGATTTGACGCCTGCTTCATCGGAAAGAAAGAAAAAGTTTGTGCGGCAATGGATGAGACGGAGGGACAGTTGCTCGAATCCTTGCAGCAAGCGGGACTGGACATTGAGCCGGGTGAACGCCTGACCGATGTGGCACAGCGCCAGCTGCATGTCGAAAAGAGCCCGTTTGAGGGTGACGGCGCCTTCGATGCAGATAAAAACTTTGATGACAACCATATTATGGATATGGTCAGCTTTGTCATCCGCGACATGATCGAAGGCGGTGACGTTTCCTGCCGCTGTCCGGCAGGCGAGGGAGAATATTCCTTTTCGCTCGGTTCGGACGGCATCACCGTCCGGTGTGAAAAATGCGGCGCATCGCGCACTGTTTCGTGCAATAGCTCGCTTGAGGCAAACGCCTTTTTGGAAAGTGCAAAGCTGGTGCTGGAATAAGTGCGGCACGGCAAATAGCCGGTGCTTTCCCCTGCGTTTTAGCGTATGTTTGCAGCCCCCCGTCAACGGGAGGCTTGCTTCTTTTTTTCCGCCTCGCGCCGCTGCGGGCTCTTGAAATACTGATAGTACAGGCAGCGTATCATCCCGTTGTACAGCCGGCGCACCTTGTCCGGTCGCTGCCCGAAATACCGCGGGAATTCCTCATCGGCGCAAAGAATATATTTTTGCCACCGATCCAGCTTTGCAAACTGCTTGCCAAGTTCAGAAAAGAGCACATGCGCTCTGTGCGGGTCCAAAAGACGTTCCCCGTAAGGGGGATTGGTGACGATGGTTCCGCGCCTGCCGTCGGCGGAAATTGTCCGCGCATCCTGCACAAAGGTTTTGACCGTGCCTTCCATGCCCGCGCGGCGAATGTTTCCTTCCGTGATTTGCACCATTTCGGGATCAATATCCGAGGCATATGCCTCAAAGGCACTATCGCGGCAAAACACATCCTGCGCCTCCTGCCGCGCGCGCGCAAACGTCCCGTCCGGAATTTCGGGAAAATTCTCACAACAAAACGCCCGTTTCGCCCCCGGTGCGGCGTTTCGCATCAGCAGTCCCGCCTCCAATGCAATCGTGCCTGATCCGCACAGCGGATCCCACAGGAGCACCTCCTCCCGCGGTCGGGAAATCTTGACCATTGCCGCCGCCAGCGTTTCCCGCAGCGGCGCTTCCCCCGCCTGCGTGCGATAACCCCGCTTGTGCAGCGGCGCGCCGGACAGATCAATCATCAGCGTGGCGGTGTCGTTGAAAATAAAAAACTCAATCTGACGCATCGCCCCGGTCTGCGCAAACCAGGTCTGCCCGTACTTTTCGCCGAGCCTGCGCACCACCGCCTTTTTCACGATGCTCTGGCAGTCCGGCAGCGAGTACAGCCGGGATTTGACGGCATGCCCCTTCACGGGGAAGTTGTCGTCCTTGCCGATCCACCGTTCCCACGGCAGCTTCCGTGTCCCCTCAAACAGCTCTTCAAAACTACCGGCAGGGAACGCGCCCAACTTTAAATACAGGCGTTCCGCACAGCGCAGCCAAATGTTGGCGCGCGCCATTGCGCCGATATCTGCGCGAAAGGTGACCCGTCCGTCCATTACAGCGATTTTTTCATATCCGAGCGCCTCAATTTCCTCTCCGACAAACCGTTCCAGTCCGAACAGACAGGTGGCGACAAATTCCAGTTTTTCCGTCATATCATTGAATCAGAACCGCCTGCCGATACAGCAGTTCATATTTTTCCTTCATTTTTTGCTTATCATAAATCTGCGTTCCGTAAATCGGATCGGCACAGATGCAGCCGTCCTCCGTCTCACCGCTGATCACCACACAGTGCGAATCGCGGTACCAATGAATCCCGTCATATTCATATATGGAGGCGGTATCCGCTGTCTGCAAGGTTGTCCAGATGATCACGGGATAACCGAGGTTGACCATTTGCAGCAGCTCCTCAAATGCCATACCGCTGACATCCACCGCGCGCTGCGCGGCGTTTTGCTCCTCCAGATACTCGTTTGCCGCCTGCACAATCGGCGGCGCATAGCAGCCGTAGCCCCACGCATCGGTCAGGGGACTGCCCAAAAAGCCCTCGAACGGATCCGCATAATCCCCCTGCTTGAGATACCGGGCGCACAGTTCTTCTTTGTCGATGTCATAGCCGTAATACTGCAAAACAATGGCAAGCGAGGTGATTTCGCACCCGTTGGGCATCTCCGGCAGCTGCGAGATCGCCCCAACGCCGAGATTCACCATCGGCTTTTGCAGCGGCGGATCGGAGGCGGGCGGCATCGCGCCTGCCTGCATGGTTGCGGCGTCGTACAAAAAAGCGTCGGATATCTGCGTGTGCAAGCTGCTTTCAAAACACAGCACCACATCCACTGTCATCAACAGTACGATCAATATGGCAAGCAGCGCCTGCAGCCATCGAAAACGGCCGCCTGCCTCCTGTGCAATCTGTATATCCTGTGGCAGATCAACAAGGTTTTCTTCACCGAAAAGCTCTTCGATCTGCCAATCATTTTCCGCCGGCACAACGCTCTGTTCTGCCAAGATCTCCTCTTGCGTCTGCGGTTGCTCCTGTCTGTCAGATCCCCATGCTGTCAAGGCTGCCGCCTGTCCAGAACCGTCGTCTGTCGCCTGCGGCATGCTCGGTTCCTCGTTCATGGTTTTCCCCCGCTTTCTGTTTTACCGGTTAGACGGTGTGCGCTTTGTCCGCGTGTTCCCGCGGATCATCTGTAACAAATTTCATAAAATAACGGTACGCCGAGGGCACGGCATATTCCTCTTTGAGCTCCTGCTGGCTGACCCATACAAAGCCGGGCAGCAACGCGTCCGTCCGGATCGCCCAACCGCTCATGTGCCACTCCAGATGCGTGAAAATATGCTTCGCCTCACCCAGATACTGTTTTTCTCCCACGGTGTGTTCCCGCAGCTGCTCCAGGATGCTGCGTTCTGCCTCGCTGCCCTGTTCTGCGCTGACAAATTCCCACAAGCCCGCCAGCAGTCCCGACGCCGGCCGCTTCACCAACGCATACTTGCCGTCGCAGGACAGCAAATACACCGTGCGGCGCTCGGTTTTTCGTGCTTTTTTCGGAGATTTGTGAGGAATATCCCTCCACGCGCCGCCTGCGCTGCCGCAAAACTCGCACAGCGGGCACACCTCACAGTGCGGCGCGCCGTTCGGCACGCAAACCAGCGCGCCAAGCTCCATCAGCGCCTGGGTAAAGGCGGCGCTGTCCGCCGGGGGATAAACCGCCCGCAGTTCCTGCGCAATGCGCTCTTTCACACGCCGATCTGCAATATCGCCCGTGTCTGCGCACAGACGCGTCACCACGCGCAGCACGTTGCCGTCCACCGCCGGCTCCGGCAGTCCGAATGCAATAGAAGCGATCGCGCCCGCCGTATACGGTCCGATGCCGGCGAGCTTTTGCAGCTGCCGGACGTCTGCGGGCATCTGCCCGCCGTGGCGCTCCATGATCTGCTGCGCGCATTTTTTCAGATTTCTCACACGGCTGTAATAGCCCAGCCCCTGCCACAGCTTGTGCAGCTGCTCCTCCTGTGCGTTTGCCAGCGCGGGAATATCCGGATAAGCACGGAGAAAACGCAGATAATACGGCTTGACCGCCTCTACCCGCGTTTGCTGCAGCATGATCTCCGACAGCCACACATGATACGGCGTGGGGTCGTCCCGCCAGGGCAGAGAACGGGCGTTGGCACGGTACCAGTAAAGCAAAGGCGTGGGGAGCTGCTGCAACGGAGAAGCCTTTTTTTCCGCCGTCAGCGCCGGCGCCGCCTGTTCGTTCATTTGCCCCTCCTCCTTGCGTCCCGCGTATGCAGGCAAAGAATCCGGTCGGATTCTGAAATTTTAAGAAAAATTAATGATTTTTCCGCTTGTATCTTAATGTCAAAAGTGATATGATGATGTTATCATCATATTCGGTTTATTCCGCCGCCTTTTTCGTCCGTTTTGTTTCCTGCTTACAGGGAAACGGACAGTTGCCGCAGTCGGGATTCTGCGCGCGGCAGACCTCTCTGCCGAACCAGACCAGACGGTGACAAAAATCCGACTGCTCCTCCGGCGGGATGATCTTCACAAGCGCACGCTCCACCTGAAGCGGATCCTTGGAATGGCAAAAGCCCATTCTGCCGCTGATGCGGATACAGTGGGTGTCCGCGACGATAGCGGGCTGATGGTAGATGTCGCCCAGCAAAAGATTGGCGATTTTTCTTCCCACACCGGGAAGCGTGAGCAGCTCCTCCATGGTATCCGGCACTTTGCCGTCGTATTTTTCCAAAAGCATTCGGCTGGCGTCCCGGAGATTCTTCGCTTTCATCCGATACAGACCGCAGGAACGAATCAGCGCTTCGATCTCGCCAAGCTCCGCCTGTGCCATTTCCTGCGCCGTCGGAAAAACACGAAACAGCTCCCGGCACACCTCGTTTACCCGCGCGTCCGTACACTGCGCGCTCAGCCGCCCCATCACCAGCAGTCGCCACGGGTCCTCCCCGTATTCCAGCGCGCAGGAAACGGTGGGATACCGCTCCTTGAGCAGACGCACCGCCATTTCGGGGGTAACTCCGGTTTTTTTGCCGGCCGCGCTTTTTCGCGCAGTTTTCGGTTTTTTCCCGCTTTCGGTCTTTGTCTTCTGCGGCATACGGTCCTGCCCCCTCTCTGTTAGCCGATATCAACGCAGCCCGCTGTACGCAAAAAAGACGCGCAAGTCACACGGCGTTTTGTTTATTCTATCATATCCCGCAGAAAAAAGCAATTAATCCGGATAAAGTTACAAAAAATACCTGGCAAAGTTGATTTTCAGTTGATCTGAAATTTATCTGCAGTTAATGCGTAGGTGGTAGGATTTAGCAGTCGAAAAATATCGGAATCAATCAAACAACGGAGAAAAACACATGTTTTTGACATTAGCATTCTTATTTTTTGTCGGATCCGTGACCGGATGGGTGCTGGAACTGTTTTTTCGGCGCTTCATCTCCTCAGCCAATCCCGACCGCAAGTGGATCAATCCCGGCTTTTGCACAGGGCCCTATCTGCCGCTGTACGGCTTCGGGCTTTGCCTGCTGTATCTGGTCGCCTCGCTGGATCAAAAGCACTTTCTGTCAAATCCCGCTTGGAACAAAGCGGTTCTGGTCCTCTTCATGGCGGTGTGCATGACCGCGCTGGAATATCTGGCGGGATTGCTCAGCTTAAAGCTGACCAAGGTTCGGCTGTGGGATTACAGCGATCAGTGGGGAAACATCAACGGGATCATCTGCCCGCTGTTTTCCCTGTTCTGGGCGATTCTGGGCGCGCTGTACTATTTTCTGATTCATCCGCATATCTGCGTGGCGGTAAACTGGTTTCAGAACAATCTTGCCTTCTCCTTTGTCATCGGCATGTTTTTCGGCGTGTTTATCATCGACGTGATCCATTCCGCTCAGCTCGTCGCCAAGCTGCGCCGGTACGCGCAGGACAACGATGTGGTCATCCGCTACGAGCACCTGAAGGCGCAGATCCGCCGCACGGCGGAAAAAGCGCACTTCTTCTTCCCGTTCCGCTCAGAAAAGCCCCTGCATGAGCACTTGCAGGCGCTGGCGGCAAATCTGGAAGAATGGAAAGAGCAAGCCAAGAAGTATAAAAAGAAAAAATGACCGGCTCATACCGGAAAGGAGCTACCTATGGACGAAGTAAAAAAGCCGAAAAAACCGCTCATCTTTTATTATCTCATCGCGCTCGCCGTACTTTTGCTGATCAATCTGTTCGCCATGCCTCACATCGCGCAGCGACAGGTAAAGGAAGTTGACTACGGCACCTTTATGTCCATGACCGAGGAAAAAAACATCGGTCTTGTGGAAATCCAAAGCAATCAGATTCTGTTCACGGACAAGGAACAGGAGCATGTCTACAAAACAGGGCTGATGAACGACCCGGAGCTGACCCAGCGGCTGTTTGACGCCGGCGCGGAGTTTTCCAGTGAGATCATCGAGGAGACCTCGCCCTTTGTCAGCCTGTTGCTTTCCTGGGTGCTGCCCGTGATCATTTTTATCGTCATCGGGCAGATTGTCTCCCGGCAGCTGATGAAAAAAGCGGGCGGCTCAAACGCCATGATGTTCAACATGGGAAAAAGCAACGCCCGGGTGTATGTCAAGTCCTCCGACGGTATCAAATTTGCCGATGTCGCCGGAGAGGATGAGGCAAAAGAAAATCTCAAGGAAATTGTGGACTATCTGCACGATCCGAAAAAATACGCCGAGATCGGCGCCTCCATGCCCAAGGGCATTCTGCTGGTCGGCCCGCCCGGAACCGGCAAAACCATGCTCGCAAAAGCCGTTGCGGGTGAAGCAAATGTTCCCTTTTTCTCCATGTCCGGCTCGGAATTTGTAGAAATGTTTGTCGGCATGGGCGCCTCCAAGGTGCGTGATTTGTTCAAGCAGGCAAAGGAAAAAGCCCCCTGCATCGTGTTTATCGACGAGATCGACGCCATCGGCAAAAAGCGCGACGGCAACTTCGGCGGCAACGACGAACGCGAGCAGACGCTTAACCAGCTGCTCACGGAAATGGACGGCTTTGACGGAAACACCGGCGTGATCATTCTCGCCGCAACCAACCGCCCCGAATCGCTGGATCCCGCGCTCACGCGCCCCGGCCGTTTTGACCGGCGCGTGCCGGTGGAACTGCCGGATCTGAAAGGAAGAGAAGAAATCCTCCGTGTGCACGCCAAAAAAATCAAGGTCGGCCCGGATGTCGATTTTGCACGCATTGCCCGCATGGCGTCCGGCGCGTCGGGCGCGGAGCTGGCAAACATCATCAATGAAGCGGCGCTGCGCGCCGTGCGTGCCGGAAGAAAAAGCGCGACGCAGGCAGATCTGGAGGAAAGCATCGAGGTTGTCATCGCCGGCTATCAGAAGAAAAACGCCATCTTGACCGACCGGGAAAAAATGATCGTTGCCTACCACGAAATCGGTCACGCGCTGGTGGCAGCAAAGCAGACAAATTCCGCACCCGTGCAGAAAATCACGATCGTCCCGCGCACCTCCGGCGCGCTGGGATACACCATGCAGGTTGAAGAGGGCAACCATTATCTGATGAGCCGAGAAGAGATCGAGAACAAGATCGCCACCTTCACCGGCGGCAGAGCGGCAGAGGAGCTTGCGGTGGGCTCGGTTTCCACCGGCGCCTCAAACGACATCGAGCAGGCGACCAAGCTCGCCCGCGCTATGATCACGCGCTACGGCATGAGCGATAAGTTCGGCATGGTGGCGCTCGAAACAGTCAACAACCAGTATCTGGGCGGCGACGCCTCGCTTGCCTGCTCCGCGCAGACGCAGGCGGAGGTTGACCGTCTGGTGGTCGAACTGGTCAAAAAACAATATGAAAAGGCGCGTCGGATTCTCACGGAGAACCGTGCGCAGCTTGACCGTCTTGCCAAGCATCTGTATGAAAAGGAAACCATCACCGGAGACGAATTCATGACAATTTTACAGCAGTCGTGACGCGTTCATCCCGCAGAGAGAGAGGAGTCGTGACCAAATGAAAATCAAACGCCCCGCCGTGGATTACCGCAGGCTGAATCTGCAAACCGTCAAAACGGAGGAATTCCGGCATGTTCTGCTCCTCCTGTACTGGCCGATATACGGCTTGCTCTTCCTGTTTGTTGAGCGCTTCTTCCCCGTCACGCAGTATCATGTCATGCATTGCGGCTTGGATGACATGATCCCCTTTTGCGAATGGTTTTTGATTCCCTACCTGTTCTGGTTTGTCTATCTGATCGGCATGCATCTGTACACGCTGTTTTATGATGTGGATGCCTTTCGGCATCTGATGAAATATATCATTTTCACCTATACCGTCACCATCGTCATCTATTTTCTTTTTCCCACCTGTCAGCATCTGCGGCCGGACACGTTTGCACGGGACAATCTGCTGACAAAACTCATGGCGGCAATTTATCAGTTTGACACCGACACCAACGTCTGCCCCTCTCTGCATGTGATCGGCTCCATGGCGGTGCTTTCCACCGCCTGCTACAGCAAAACCATCCGCTCGCGTGCGTGGAAAATCGGCTTCGGCGCTGTCGCGTTTCTCATTTGTTTGTCCACCATGTTTTTAAAGCAGCATTCCGCTTTGGATGTTTTGACTGCCATCCCTGTTTGTATCATCGCAGAAATTTTCAGCCGCCTGCCTCTCCGAAAGGCAGCGCGCGCCGGCGCTCCGCGTCAGGCGCTTGAGGAAAGAAAGGAATAGTTTATGCTGTCGGCTCTGATTTATTTTGCTGTGATCGGCGTTGTGTTTTTCATATTCGGACGGGTGATGCCAAAGGATCGGATCGATCCCCGCGCCTTCCCGTTTCGCCTCTATGCTTTTGAAAAGGACGGCGCCGTATACCGCTCGCTGCTGGTTCACCGCTGGCAAAACCACGTCCCGGATATGAGCCGGATTCTGCCGCACATGATGCCGGAGAAAAAGCTGGGCACGCATTTTGATCTGCAAACCGTCCAAGTGCTCCTGGCGGAAAACTGCACGGCGGAACTGATTCACTGGCTGTTGTGCGTCGCCGGTCTCTTCTGTCTCAAGCTCTGCCCGGGCATGGGCGGGGTGGTGCTCTATGCGCTCTATTTTCTCGGCAATCTTCCCTATATCATCATCCAGCGGTATAACCGACCGAAACTGATCCGTTTGCAGGAGAGACTGCAACAGCGCGAAGTGCGGAAAGGCGCGTGCGTATGCGTATTCTGATTTTGAGCTGCAACACCGGCAAGGGGCACGATTCCTGCGCTGCGGCAATTCAGCAGGCCATCGAGGCGGAGGGTGGCTGCCAATGTCAGCGCGCCGACGCGCTTTCTTTTGTGCCGGGACATTTTTCCAAACTTGCCTCCTCCGTCCATGTTTTTGTATACCGGCATATTCCCGGCTTGTTCGCCTGGGGGTATCACTTTGCGGAGAACCACGCATATCTTTTGCAGGCGGGCGCCGTGCCCTACCGCTTTTTGAGCCGGGGGAGCCGCCGCCTCAAAGCATATCTGCAAAGCCATCCCGCCGACACGGTTGTCTGCACCCACCCCTTTGCCTCCATCGTTTTGCAGGGTGCGGTGCAGCATGACGCAACCCGCCCGCTGGTTGCGTTTGTCGCGACGGATTACACCTGCAGTCCCGGCGTTGCGCAGCCGGTCACGGATATCTATTTTATTCCCCACGACTCCCTGCGCCGCGAATTTATGCAAAAGGGGATTAAGCAGGATGCGCTGTGCGCCACCGGCATCCCGGTTCGCACACAGTTTTCCGTCCGCGCGGCACGGCAAGACGCCAAAGCGCGCGCGGGCATACCGGCGCAGTGCCCGCATCTGCTGATGATGTGCGGCAGCATGGGCTGCGGCAATATGGAAACGCTGCTGGAGCAGCTGATCCGAAAATCCGGGGCAGACGTCCACATCACGGCAATCTGTGGGACCAATCAGCATCTATTGAACCGGCTTGGGCGCAAATACCGTGATCAAAAACGGGTGCATCTGCACGGCTATGCAGATAATATTTCGGCGCTTTTAGACAGCGCAGATGTCTATCTGACCAAGCCCGGCGGCATCAGCACCACGGAAGCGGCGGCAAAGGGCGTTCCCATGGTGTTTGTTGACGCGGTCGGCGGGTGTGAAGCATACAATCTACGCTTTTTCACCGACATGGGCGCGGCAAAAAGCGCAGACACCCCGGAAAAGATCGCAGACAGCTGTCTGGCGCTGCTGCATAACGAAGCGCTCCGGCAAAAAATGTGCCTGGCGCAGCTGCGCGCTGTCAACGGCAACGCCGCGCGGGAAATCAGTCATACGCTCTGCTGTACGGCGGCAGCGCCGGACAAGCGGCAGGCCTGCTCGGTTTGAAGCAGGGAGCCTCTTCCGCCCGGCATTTTTTTAGGATAAACTCTGCCGACGGGGAAAACCCGATCTACGGTTGCTCGTGACGGAAAAAACTTCTCTTTTTTCGTTCAAAGCGGTTGACAGAGGATGTTTTGCGTGGTATAATAAGCAGAAAGGCAAGCAATTGTCGAAAGATATCTGAAAAACGGTTTTCCCGGTCCGCAGGATCGTATTTTTACAGACAAATGTAACACAGTATGTTTCACTGTGCCGCTACAGCGGAAATTGTTGCCTGCCGGATCCGGCAGGCATTTTTTTCAGATCACGCATCCGTACCTGTTATCCGAGAACGAAAGGAGCTTTGATCATGACGCGTTATTTGGTCAAGCACGCAAAGGTTTTTGCAGCCGACGGTTTTCAGGTGTTGGATTTTTTGGTAGAAAACGGTACCATCACGCGGATGGATGCGCATATTGACTGTCCCGGGGCAACGGTTTTGTTGCTTGACGGCAGTATCGTTTTTCCCGGTTTTACGGATGTGCACGTGCATTTCCGTGAGCCGGGATTTTCTTATAAAGAGACGATTGCCACCGGCAGCCGCGCGGCGGCAAGAGGAGGCTACGCCCATGTGTGCACCATGCCAAATCTCAACCCTTGCCCGGACAGCCCGGCACACCTGCGCTGTCAGCAGCAGATCATCGACGCGACCGCCGCGGTGCATGTGCATCCCTTTGGAACCATCACCGCCGGGCAAAACGGTGAGCGACTCTCGGATATTGCGGCGCTGGCGCCGCATGTTGTCGGATTTTCCGACGACGGACGCGGCGTGCAAAAGGAAGAAATGATGCGGTGCGCGATGGAGGCGGTTTCTCGGTGCGGCAGCATCATCAGCGCCCACTGCGAGGACAACGCCCTGCTGCGCGGCGGGTATATTCATGACGGCGAATACGCACGGCAGCACGGGCATCGCGGCATCTGCTCCGAGAGCGAATGGAGACCGATCGAACGGGACATCCGCCTGGCAGAGCAGACACACTGCCGCTATCATGTCTGTCACATTTCCTGCAAAGAAAGCGTGGAGCTGATCCGGCAGGCAAAGGCGCGCGGCGTGGATATCACCTGCGAGACGGCGCCGCACTATCTGGTATACTGCGACAGGCAATTGCAGGAGGACGGACGGTTCAAGATGAACCCGCCGATCCGCTCTGAAGCGGATCGCGAGGCGCTGTTGGAGGGCATCCGCGACGGCACCATCGATATGATCGCGACCGATCACGCGCCGCACAGCGCGGAGGAGAAGGGGCGGGGACTGGAGCACAGCCTCATGGGCGTGACCGGTCTGGAAACCGCCTTCGCCGTCTGCTACACCCATCTGGTGAAAACGGGAAGAATCACGCTTAACCGTCTGCTGGAGCTGTTTTGGGGCAACCCGCGGCGGCGCTTCGGCATCGGCACGCCCCTGGCGGTGGGAGAGCCGGCGGATTTCACGGCATTTGATTTAGACACGCAGTACACCGTTGACCCCGCGCAATTTATATCCATGGGGCGCGCGACGCCCTTCGCGGGAGAGACTGTTTTCGGAAAATGTATGCTGACGATGGTCGGCGGGAGGATTGTATGGCAAGAGAATTCGATAGAAAAATCGTGTTAGAGGACGGCAGTGAATACTACGGCTACGCATTCGGCGCACGCACGGACAGCGTATGCGAAATTGTGTTCAACACATCCATGGTGGGCTATCAGGAGATTTTGTCCGACCCCTCCTACACCTATCAGGCGGTGGTCATGACCTATCCGCTGATCGGCAACTACGGCATTACCGACGAAGACTATGAAACGCGCACGCCGACCATCGGCGGCATGATCGTGCGGGAATACTGCGACAGTCCGAGCAACTTCCGCTATACCAAGACGCTCTCCGAAGTGATGGAGGAGTATAAGATTCCCGGCATTTGGGGCGTCGATACGCGAAAGCTGACCCGCAGCATACGGGATCTCGGCTCGCGCCGCATGATTTTCACCGCGCCGGACACCCCCCGCGAAGCGGCGCTTGCCGCCATTGCCGCAACCCCTGTGCCGCATGACGCGGTCAGCGTCGTCAGCTGCAAAAAGCGGTGGCAGGCACGCACCGCCAATCATAAATACACCGTGGTCGCCATCGACTGCGGCATCAAGCACAACATCATCCGCTGCCTGAACAAACGCGGCTGCAATGTGACCGTTATGCCCTATAATACCACGCCGCAGCAGGTGCTGGCACTGAAGCCAGACGGTTTGTTCCTCTCCAACGGGCCGGGCGACCCGCAGGATGTGCAGAGTGTGATCGAACTGGTGCGCGCGCTGCGCGGCAAGCTGCCGATTTTCGGGATATGTCTCGGCCATCAGCTGATCAGCCTTGCCTACGGCGCAACTACCTATAAATTGAAGTTCGGGCACCGCGGCGGCAACCATCCCGTGAAAAACCTGGAAACGGGAAAAATCGAGATGACCAGCCAAAACCACTCCTATGCCGTGGATCGCGCATCGCTGGAGCGTACCGGCCTTACTGCGACACACATCAATCTGCTGGATCAGACAATCGAGGGTGTGCGCTGCGCCGCCGATCACGTTTTCAGCGTGCAGTATCACCCGGAAAGCGCCCCCGGTCCGCAGGACAGCGCCTATTTGTTTGATGAATTCTTGAAAATCATGGAGGAAAGCCGCAATGCCTAAAAGAACAGATATCAAAAAAGTATTGGTTATCGGCTCCGGTCCTATTGTCATCGGACAGGCGGCGGAATTTGACTACGCCGGCACGCAGGCGTGTCTGGCGCTGCGCGAGGAGGGCTATGAGGTCATTTTAGTCAACTCCAATCCAGCAACCATCATGACCGACACCGTCATCGCGGACAAGGTCTACATGGAGCCGCTGACTTTGGAATATGTGGCGAAAATCCTCCGGTACGAGCGTCCCGACGCGATCCTGCCCGGGATCGGCGGACAAACCGGACTGAATCTCGCCATGCAGCTTGCCAAAAAAGGCGTTTTGGCGGAATGTCAGGTGGAACTGCTTGGCACCAAGAGCGAAAGCATTGAGCGCGCCGAGGATCGGGAACTGTTCAAAGAGCTGTGCGAGCAGCTGGGCGAGCCGGTTTTGCCTTCCGTCATCACACACTCGATTGAAGAAGCGATTGCCGCTGCCGAGGAAATCGGCTATCCCGTTGTGCTGCGTCCCGCTTTTACGCTGGGCGGAACGGGCGGCGGCTTTGCCGACGATGAGAAGCAGCTGCGCGAAATCATGAAAAACGCGCTGCAGCTCTCCCCCGTCGGACAGGTTTTGGTCGAAAAAAGCATCAAGGGCTACAAAGAAATCGAATATGAGGTGATGCGCGACGCCAACGATACCGCCATCACCATCTGCAACATGGAAAACATTGACCCGGTCGGCATTCACACCGGGGACAGCATCGTCGTTGCACCCAGCCAGACCCTGACCAACAAGGAATATCATCTGCTCCGCGACAGCGCGCTGAAAATCATCCGCGCACTGGAAATCGAGGGCGGCTGCAATGTGCAGTTCGCGCTGGATCCACAGTCTTTCCACTATTATCTGATCGAGGTCAATCCCCGCGTGTCGCGTTCCTCCGCGCTGGCCTCCAAGGCGAGCGGCTATCCCATTGCGCGCGTCTCGGCAAAAATCGCCGTGGGCATGACCCTGGATGAAATCGCGATTGCCAACACGCCGGCAAGCTTTGAGCCGACGCTGGATTATGTCGTGACAAAAATTGCTCGCTTCCCCTTTGATAAATTTGCTACCGCCTCCAACAAGCTGTCTACGCAGATGAAAGCGACCGGCGAGGTGATGAGCATCGGCCGCACCCAGGAGGAAAGCCTGCTCAAGGCGGTGCGCTCGCTTGAGATCGGCGCATGCCACCTGTATCTGAAAAAATTTGATGCCATGGCCGAGGATGAGCTGCTGGAATATATCCGCACCGGCACAGATGACAGAATCTTCGCCATTGCGCAGCTGATGCGGCTGGGCGTAGACTCCGAGCATATCTGGAACGCCACCAAAATCGACATGTTTTTCCTGGACAAGATCCGCAACATTGTCGAGTTCGAGAAGGAAGTCCGCGCAAACCGCGGGGATATTGCGACGCTGCGCGCCGCAAAACGGATGGGCTTTTCCGACCGGTATATCGCACAGTGCTGGGACCAGAAGGAAATTGACATCTGGCATCTTCGCGAGGAAAACAACATTTTCCCCGTGTACAAAATGATCGATACCTGCGCCAGCGAATTTGAGTCCTATATTCCGTACTTTTATTCCACCTATGAAGACGAGAATGAAAGCGTGGTCACCGACCGCAAGAAAATCGTAGTGCTCGGCTCCGGCCCCATCCGCATCGGGCAGGGCGTGGAATTTGACTATTCCACCGTTCATGCCGTCATGACCATCAAAAAATACGGCATCGAGGCCATCATCATCAACAACAACCCCGAGACGGTTTCCACCGACTATACTACCAGCGACAAGCTGTATTTTGAGCCGCTGACCACAGAGGACGTGATGAATATCATCCGTATGGAGAAGCCCATGGGCGTCATCACCTCCCTCGGCGGGCAGACCGCCATCAACCTGGCACAGTCCTTAATGGAGCGCGGTGTGAAGATCATCGGAACGGATTTTGAAGCGATCGAACGCGCGGAAAACCGCGATGCGTTTGAAAAGATCATGGAGCAGCTGCACATTCCGCAGCCGCGTGGCGAAGCGGTGACCAACATCGAGGCAGGCGTGGAAGCCGCGGCGCGCATCGGGTATCCGGTTTTGGTTCGCCCAAGCTATGTGCTGGGCGGACGCGCCATGCAGATTGTCGCGGGCGAGGATGCGCTGCGCACCTATCTGAAAACCGCCGTTGCCATCAACGAGGATCAGCCCGTGCTGGTGGACAAATACATTGTGGGCAAGGAGCTGGAGGTGGACGCCGTGTGCGACGGCACCGATGTCTTTGTCCCCGGTATCATGGAGCATGTGGAGCGCACCGGCGTGCACTCCGGCGACTCCATCAGCGTCTATCCGACCTTCAGCGTGTCCGATAAAGTCAAGCAAACCATGCTTGACTACACCCGCCGCCTGGGGCTGGGCATCGGGATTGTCGGGTTGTATAACATTCAGTTTATTGTCGATGAGAATGAGAATGTTTATGTCATCGAGGTCA